>DEHC01000038.1 GCA_002351705.1 Gammaproteobacteria bacterium UBA2810
TTCAATGCCTCGAACATCTTCTCGACACAGTCACGTTTTGAATATGCGTCGATTGCCTGCTGGGCTGTTATTTTCTCTGATGAAACAAGGACATACATGCCGCATTTCATGCGTTCACGATCTAATGCCCCGATATTATCGGAGAAGCCTGTGATTCTGAAAGTCTCTGTCAGAACACCCTCAGTCTTGGCCCCGCGGCCTGTTCCTGTTTTCTGCTGTACTATTTTAGGTGTTGATTTTTCAAGCTTCAGAGTGAAGAGACGCCTGGTAAGCTCATCCACATTCTTCTCAATCTCTTCAGACGTGAAGGACAGATTCGAGGAGTCCTGGATAAAAGCGGCTAACCTGGCTTTTCTTTCCTGAGCATCCAGGTCAAAAGCCGAGCGTTTTTCCTTGTAGAGATTCTCGCTCCAGATAACATGAGCGTAGCAGGTTCTGCCTTTGTCCAGCAGCTTTACCTCGTCTGTAATACCGTATTTTTCATCGTCGGGCGATGAGAGCATTTTGTCAAAAGCATGAATCTCGCCAGCAAACTTGTCGCACAGCTTTGCATGCAGGCCGAATGAGGTGCGCAGCATCAGAAGGTATCCTATCCCGGCCTCGTCCATCTGCTTCAGATTCTTCTCCGAGATATACCCTCTGTCGCAGACAAGGACTATGCCGACTGTTTTCCCATCCTTGTCAGTGATGCCGTCAAAGAACTTTATCATCTCCTGAGCCTGGGCAATGTCCGCAACAGACCCAGGAGAATGCATGTACGTAAGCGGGAGCCCGTCTGCCTGCCTGATAACGTAATCAGAGTTCACCTGCGGCAGGCTTTTGTCATCCTTGGCGAATCCCTTCTGGACAATGAATACGCCTTCTGCCTGGCTGTTGACATTGGTCGAGTCATAGCAGAGATAGACCTTCCCATTGCCGATGTTCTCCTTTGCCCATGCCTTTTTGAAAGAGTTGATTTTAGGAATGGTCAGAGAGCTTCTGAGGAATTTTCCAAGATAGCTGTCATCCCGGATGCTCTCTGAGAAGAGGGCATGTTCCCTGGCCCATGCGGGATAGTGCTGCATTACCGCACTCTCCTTGGAAATCATGTAGTTCGCCAAATCAAGGATCTGCCTTGCGTCTTCAGTACCAAAAGCATCAGTCAGGGCCGAGATGAGTTTCTTCTGCTCGGCAGCATTGGAGATAAAACAATGGAACCCGACACTGACACTGTCAGCTATTTCCGGAGCGTCAGGACGTTCAGCCTGCTTTTTCTCCTGACCTTTGTTAAGGAACTTCTCATGATAGAACTTGTTGGCATAGAACTTCCTGCAGTTTTTGTCTTCAGGGTTCATTACTACACCAATGCAGGCCTGGTCATGGCCAGTATAGCCGCGCTTTCCCTCAGTTTTTCTTTCTGACTTACTCACATAATGGTTGCTGGTATTTATATATAAATACCTATGATTTACCACAAATGCTCCCTTCGGAAAATTGAACAGATTTTCTTCGGTTCTTGCTATTTTGCCCATGCTGCGGCCCTCCAGACATGGAGCCTATAATAGCAGCTCGCACAGATTTTGTCAAGAAAAACCTTTGTATTTTCAAACAGATCAACCTGAATAGACCAGGAAGGTGAAAAAGCCAGATATGACGGGAAGTTGAGAGAAATCAGAAAAGATTTGATTTTGAAATGGAGGTGGTGGTAGTGTGTGAAGAGCCTATCTTCCTAAGAAGTTAGGGTATCCCGTACAATAGCTCTGGCATCTGAGGCCGGACTTTGTTAAAGTGAAACAAAAAGCATACGTCATTGAATTTCTGCTCTCACCGCAGAAGGAAGACGGATGCGGTGGAACGGGAATATGAGCAATAAATTTGATGATTTTCTCGGGGAACAGCTTAAGGATCCCGAAATCCGCGAGGAGTATGAGGCCCTGCAGCCGGAGTATGCCGCCATTCAGGCAATGATTGACGCAAGAGTGCGTTCCGGAATGACCAAGAAAGAACTTTCGGAAAAGACAGGGATTGCCCAGGGCGACATCAGCAAAATAGAGCGCGGGAACGCGAACCCGTCGCTTCGTACCCTGCAGAGGCTCGCAAGAGGAATGAAAATGACGCTCAGGCTCGAGTTTGTTCCTGAATGCAGCACTGACACAAAGCCGCAGCCTGTCTGAAATCTCATCAGCAAAAAAGAAGAGCCCCGAAAACAGAGGGGCTTTTTCGCACCATGACGGCTGAAATCCAGACCGCCCCAGGCACATCAGGGCATGCGCAGCAGCGCATGCCCTGATGCCTGAGAATTACGGCAGGATTATCCTGCTGAACCCGCCGCCCTCGCGCTCCACGCGGATCTGCACGCCAATCCGCTCGTTCATGTCCTTCACGTGGGATATGACGCCAATCTGCCTTCCCGACTCGTTCAGTGACTCGAGGCAGCTCAGCACCGTGCCGAGCGACTGGTCATCAAGAGTGCCGAAGCCCTCGTCGATGAACACCGACTCGACCGTAGTCCTGACGCCGTGAAGCTCGGACATCGAAAGCGCAAGAGAGAGCGAGACAATGAAGCTCTCGCCGCCCGAAAGCGACTCGACCGGGCGGATCTGATCCGCGATGTCCCTGTCGCAGATTTCCATGCTCATGCCGGAGTCAGCCGGCACAATGAGCTGGTAGCGGCCGTGCGAGAGCGTCCGGAGATGGAGGTTCGCAAAGATGACCAGCTCCTTCAGGGTCAGGTTCTGCACGAAGTCGCGGAGTTTCTTGCCGTCGCTTGAGCCGGCGAGATCGTCAAGCTTCTTCGCTGCCTCATACCTGCTCCGGAGGGCGTCAAGCTCCTTCGAGAGCGCATCCCTTTCCTTCCGGTAGTTCTCGTCTGCCCTGAGCTCGGCGCTGATGTCATCGCGCGTCCTCAGGTTGTTCTCCTTCCTCTTGTCAAACGACTGACGCCACTGCTCGGTGATGAAGCCCATCCCGTCGGTCTGAACCTGCGGGATGACCGCGGCGATGGAGTCGAGCTTCTTCTTGGTCTCAAGCGAGGTCCGGTAGAGATCATCGGCCCTCTGCTGCAGCGTCGCGCACTCCTTCTCGATGCCGTCGATGCGCCTCCTCTCCTCCCTGACCTGCTCGGCAGTGCTTGAGGAAAGCACCGAGGTTATCACATCCGGATCGAAGTTCTGCGACCTCACCATCGAGCGGAACAGCGACTCCGCATCACTGAGGGCAGGCGCTGCCTGGGCAATGCCGGTCTCGAGGAGCCTGAGCTCGGTAGACTTCTCCTGCAGCCTCGTGCGGCTCTCCGCGCAGCGCGACTCGGCATTCTTCTTCTCCGCGGCAAGCGCGTCACGCCTGTCCCTGAGCTGCTTCTCGACCACGTTCAGATCATCCTCGGCAAAAAGCGCCTTCTTCCTGGCGGCAAGCGACTCAACCTCGCTCCGGAGCTGCGAGTAGTCATTCTCGGATTCGGTGAAGACCGAGAGCAGCCCGCAGAGCTGTCTCCTTGCGCTGTCGAGCCGGCTCTCGGCGATGCTGAGCTGCTGCGTCAGATCCCGCTTCTCCTTGTCCCTGCTGACATACTCCTCGCACCTGCTGTTCCATGCGCTGATTCTTCTCTTCCTCTCCTCCGGGGTCACCGATCCGTCTCCGTAGAACCAGTCCCTCCAGGTCTCTAGGTTGTGGCAGCGCGTCGTGATCTTCGCCTCGCAGTCCCTGATCTCCTTGCGGAGGTTCTTCAGGCGGTCCGAGGTCCTCGCCTCGTCCGACTTCGCGCCGGCAAGCTCCTTGCTGCTCTCCATCTTCTCGTTGACCGCCTGCTCGCGCTTCTCCTCGCGGTCTGCAATCAGTGTCGAGGTCTCCGACTCCTCCTTCTGCAGCTCCTCGTAGCGGGCGTTCTGCCCCTGCAGCGATCCGCTCTCGGCGCGCAGCTTGTCCTCGGTGACCCTGAGCGCCTCCGACACGCGGTCAAACGCGCCCTCGTCAGAGATGTAAAGTGACGGGTAGCCGTTCGACGAGGTCTTGTTCCATGACTCGAAGGTCTGGGAGATGTCGGCGGTGATATCGCGGAGATCCTTCTCGAGCGACAGCAGCTGCAGCTTGCGGCTCTCGAGCTCGGTCCTCTCGCGGCTGATCCTCTCGTCGAGCGCAACGCATCTGCCGCGCAGCTCGTCGGCCTGGGCCTTGAAGCCGTTCATCGCGTGCTCCGCCCCGGAGCTGAACCCCTCGCCGTGGTAGATCTGTCCGCAGAGCGGGCAGGGGCTGCCGACCTTGAGGAGGTTCCTGAAGGCCTCTACCTTGAGCCTGCGCTCCTCCTCCTTTACGAGCTCCTCAGCGGTGTCAGCCTTGATCCTGGCGTCATGGAGCTGCTTCTCGAGATCCGCTATGGCCACGGTCCGCTGCGAGATCTGCCCCTTCAGATCGTCAATCGACGCCTGCTTATCGCGCCTCTGGCTGATGCGGGCAGTAATCGACGGCACCATGCCGTCAAGGCGGGCCAGCACATTGAGGCTGGCGCTGACCTTCTGCAGGTCCTGCTTGACCTTCTCGTGGCTGCTCTGGGAGTACTGCGTCCTGATCCTGGAGCGCTTCTCGCGGAGGGGCCTGAGCTCCGAGTCAATCCGGCCGATGAGCTCATCCTTGTCGCGCATCACCGCGTCAAGCGTCCTTAGCCTCTCCCCGACCGTCTTCAGCTGCGACTCCTCGCCTGCGGCGTCCTCGACGCTGCCCGCGAGCTTCTCGAAGAGATCATTGAGGATCTGGTAGGACTGGACAAAGGGCTCGCAGTCGCGGTTCTCCGCGAGGAACTTCCTCACGGCCGCGTCCTGCTCCTTAAGCCTTGCAATCTCCTTCTCCCCGTCAGCGACTGCCGCCTCACCCTGTGTCTTGTCTGCTGATGCCTTGTCGAGCTTCGCCTTCTTCCTCTCGAGCTGCATGTTCTGCGCGCCGATCTGCTGCTCTATGGAGCGTGCCTTGCCGAGATCCTGGATTTTACGGGCGAACTCCGCCTCATAGGCTGACTGGGCATTCTCGGCAGACTGCAGCTCCGCATTCCTCGCCGACGTCTCTGCTGAAAGCGCGTCAACCTCATCCGAAAGCGCTTTCTGCCTGTTTCTGCCCGCCGAAAGCTCCTCCTTCTTGCGCCCGATGTCCTCAAAGCGGCTCCTGACCTCGCCGTGCGAGTCAAGGTACTTCATGATGTCGTAATGGCGGTCCATGTTCTGCCTGGCGAGCTCGATCTGAAGCCCCTCGACCTGGCCCCTGAGTCCGCTCAGCTTCTGCTGCTGATCGCCGTAGTTGTTGTGCTCGCTGTCGTACTTCATGAGCTGCGCGAAGATGTTCTCGATCTCCGAGCGCTCACGTTCGGCCTGCTTGAGGTCGCCCTGCTTCTTCGCGAGGTTGTCCGGGGAGAGGATCTTGGCTGCGACTCCCTGGAGCTGGATTTCCTTGCCTGTGACCTCGCGCTGCTTCTCCGAGGAGTCCTGGTGGATCTGCCTGGAGATTGCGGCATAGAGCTCGGTTCCCGTTATCCTCTCGAGGATCTTGGCCCTGGTGTCGGAGTCGGCATGCAGGAAGTTGGCGAACTCTCCCTGCGGGAGGATCACGATGCTGTTGAACTGCTCCCAGTCGAAGCCTATGATGCGCCCGATGAGCGCATTGCACTCGCTCGGCTTCTCGGCGATGTAGCGGTACTCCCCGCTGCTCTCGTCGTATTCCTGGATCCAGCGCTTCGCGTCCTGGAACCTGCCGTCAGCCCTCTCGCGGGCGCGCTTCACCTCCCAGCGGGCGATGTAGCGCTTCCCCTTCACCCCGATGAACTCGACCTCGGCGTAGCCCGAGGCGGCAGTCCTCGTGAGTATGTTCCTCGGATCGGTGTCGGAGAGGTTCCCGAGGCTGTCCTTCTTCGCGCTGCGGTCCCTGTCGGACAGGGTCTCGGCCTGTCCCCTTTTCCGCATCGGGAGCCTCACGGTCTTCCCGTAGAGCGCGAGCGCAATCGCGTCAAGGATGGTGCTTTTTCCGGCGCCCGTCGGGCCGGTTATCGCGTAGAGCCCCGAGCTCCCGAGGATGCCCTTGTTGAGCTTGATGACAAAAACCTGATCATCCTGGCACTTGAGGCTCGCAAGGTTCCTGATCTTGATAGTCAGAATCTTCATGATCTGCCGCCCTCCTCCTCGCCGAGCTGTTCCCTGGCCTTCTCCACTGAAGCGTGGTAAAGCTTCATTATGTCATCCGGCACCGTTCCGGTGTAGCCGTCATAGGCCCACTTGCGCCGTAGGACCTCCTCCTCCGAGATCTGCTCGAGCTGCTCGGGCGCACCGCCGGCAGCTCCTCCCGTGATCCCTGCCTGCTCGCGTCCCGTCACTATGCGGACCAGCCTCACCCTGCCGCGCACGATGCCGGCGATGAAGCTCTCGAGACCCGGCTCCGGGGTCGTGATGAGGACCGGCACCTCGAGGAACGGCCTCTTCTCTATGTCAGGCTCGAAGGGGAGCTCAGCGGCGAGCTTCCTGAGGCTCTCCTCGACCACGCCCTTGAGCTCGTTCTTGGCCGGCACCTTGTACATCTTCACCGGCTGCGGGACCTCAATGCTGTGATCGATCCTGATGCCGTCACCGTCGCAGACGAGCTCCACCAGGCGGTGATGATAGGGAGGCCTGCCCTCGTCCATGCTGAGCGCGAGAGGTGAGCCTGAATAGACCACATTCGGCGCGACGGCCTGATCGCGGTGGAGGTGCCCGAGCGCGGCGAAGTCATAGCCGTCAAACACGGAGACGGGGAGCGCGTGCTGGTTGCCGCAGAGAACCTTCCTTTCCGAGAGCTCGGAGAGGAGGCCGTTCACCATATAGCAGTGACCGAGGGCGAGCGCCTTTCCGGTCTTTGAGGGAAGCGTCCTTATATAGTCAAGCACGTCCCGGTAGATGCCGCCGATACGGGACACCACGAGATCCTGCGTCAGATCCTCCGTGCCGCAGCCGATGTCAGCGACGCGGATGAAGGGGACTGCCGCCGCGTAGAGCGCGACGTCCCCGTTCCGGTCATGGATGGGCACCGCCATGGCGGCAGCGTCAGTAGAGCCGTCCGGCTTCGTCCTGAGCCGCCCGATCATGGTCACGCCGATTGAGCGGAAGAGCGCCCCCGGCGCGTCAAGCCTTGACCATGAGTCATGGTTGCCGCCCGTCAGGATAATGTCGGCATGCGGCATCTCCGCCCTGAGCTCCGAGAGGAAGTCGTAGGCAAGCTTCTGGCTTTCCGCCGAGGGGTTGCTGCTGTCGAATATATCCCCGCATACCACAAGCGCGTCGGCCTCCTCGCTCTTCATCGTCTCAAGCAGGAATCTGAGGAACTCGCGGTGCTCGTTCCCCCGCTCGAAGCCATGCAGCATCTGGCCGATATGCCAGTCAGCCGTATGAATGATCTTTACCATAGGACATCCTCCAGTCACGGCCTGATATTGTGGCACAGCTCACGCGGAAATACCTGACCTTCTGTCACATCCGTACAAAGCCTGCCGGAGGTGCCGCGCCATAGTGCCGGCGTGTGAGGCAGGCGTCAATTTTTGAGCACCGGACAATCGTCAGGAGACGCTGTTTTAGTGTATACTGAACAGCCGCCGGAATATAAAAACGGAACCCTGCACGAAGCAGCGGCGGACAGGAAAAACAGCGTGTTGCGGGGACTTTAAGGCTGCGGCAGGACTGCGCCGCGCGCATTATTATAAAGAACCGGGATAGAACGATGAACAGAGACAGCGCGCTTGCCTTCAGGATCATAAAGGCAAGGAGGACAGGAGCCGGTGAGTTCAGGAACCTCACCTTCACCCCGGACAACGTATGGACAGTCTTTGACAGGGACTGCGCCGACATGTTCCGCAATGTGAACCACTCGGTCGGCGATGTCCCGAAGACTCTCGTCCCGTACCGGAACAGCACGCTAGTGAGCGGGAGAAGCGGATGCAGGCTGCTCTGCCCGCCAGAGATCGAGCGGCTCCTCCTTGACGCGGGGTACCCGGGGCTCTGTGACTCCATGCCGGTCAGGAATGATGCGAGTAACGGGAAGGGCGCTCTGAAAGAGGACGGCAGCGGAGCTGACACTGACAGAGTGCAGTTTCCCTTCCCTCTCAGGATGAGCTGAGGAGCTCTCACAGAAGATTTTCAGCCGGCGGGGCATCCCGCCAGCGTCCGGTTCCTGCTGGAGCAGGATCCGGCAATGCCCAGGCGGGGAGCCTGGCTCAGGTGTGAAACCGGTTCAGGCTTTGAATCACTGACTGATTCACAGGTACGTCAGCATTATTTAAGGATAAGCAAAATGTGGTTTAAGAATCTCAGACTATACCGTCTCGCCGACACCTTCAGCACTACGGCGGCAGATCTTGAAAAGGCCGTCGGGCAGAGCAGATTCGAGCACTGCAGCGGGCAGAACACCTCCTCCAGCGGCTTCGTCTCCCCGTTCGGCCACAGGTCCGAGTCGCTCGTGTTCAGCGGGCAGCAGCAGCTCATCGTCACCGCCCGCTTCGAGAAGAAGGTGATCCCTCCCTCAGTCATCACGGACGAGACCCAGAAGGTTCTTGACGCCGAGGAGCAGCAGACCGGCAGGAAGCCCAAGAAGAGCGACAGGGCAAGGGCCCGCGAGGCAGTGCTCGGCAAGCTTATCCCCCAGGCATTCGCCATCCACTCGGACGTGTCGGTCTGGATCGATCTCGACCAGCACCTCGTCATTGTCGACACCTCCTCCTCGAAGAAGGCCGAGGACACCCTCTCCCTCCTCAGGAAGGCGCTCGGCTCCCTGCCCGTGCAGCCCGCCGAGACCAAGGACTCCGTCTCCACCGCGCTCACCAACTGGGTGCTCGAGGGCGGCTCGACCGTCGAGGGCGTAATGGTCACCAACGAGGTCACCCTTTCCGGCACCGGCGATGACAACGCTGTGATCAGCGCGAAGAAGCAGGACCTCTTCACCGATGCCATCGCGAACCTCGTCAAGAACGACAAGGTCGTAACCAAGCTCGGCCTTTCCTGCAAGGACGGCGAGATGGAGTTCGTCATCGAGGATGACTTCTCCATCAAGCGCCTCAAGATCGCCGACGAGCTCAAGAACAGCGGCGACACCGATGCCGGAAATGAGGATCCGGTAGTACGCGCCACCACCGACTACACCATCATGACCGGCCTCCTCAGCAAGACCATCTCCGATCTTGCCGGTGCGTTCGGCGGGATCAAGCCCTTCTCCGAGAACGGGGATTAAGGAAGGACAGCGGGTCTAACCCGGCAGTGCCGGCGGTGACGCTCTCAACGCCGGTTCAGTCAATTCAGAAAGGCAAAGTCCGGACACCATGAACAAACCAGAACTTCTCTGCCCCGCGGGGACACTCAGGAACTTCCGCTACGCCATCGCCTACGGCGCGGACGCCGTTTACTGCGGCGCCCCGCGCTACAGCCTCAGGGTGAGGAACAACGACTTCTCCCTGGACAACCTCAGAATCGGGATTGAGGAGGCGCATGCGGCCGGGGAAAAGGTCTACGTCGTAACGAACGTGCAGCCGCACAGCTCGAAGCTTGACACCTTCAGCCGCGACATCAGGGAGATGGCCGCTCTCAGCCCCGATGCTTTCATCGTCTCGGATCCGGGCGTCATTTACCTCATCAGGAAGCTTGGCATCGACATCCCGCTCCACATCTCCGTCCAGGCGAACAGCGTCAACTGGGCAGACGTGGAGTTCTGGAAGAGCGAGGGCGCCTCGCGCGTCATCCTCTCCCGGGAGCTCTCCATAGGCGAGATCAGGGACATCCGCGAGAAATGCCCTGACATCGAGCTCGAGGTGTTCGTGCACGGAGCGCTCTGCGTCGCGAGCTCCGGAAGGTGCCTCCTCTCCGGCTACATGTGCCGGAGGGACGCGAACCAGGGTGCCTGCACCAACTCCTGCCGCTGGGACTACAGCGTCTACCGCGGAAAGCTGGATGAGAACGGCGCGATAGTGCCGGAGAAGTCAGAGGCCGAGTGCCTCGCCGAGAGCGCAGCTGCCGGTGAGAGGCCGGTCGCGCTCATCGAGGAGAGGAACAACCGCCCCGGCGAGCTGATGCCTCTTTTCGAGGACGAGCACGGCGCCTATATCCTGAACTCGAAGGATCTCTGCGCCGTGAGGCATGTCGCCGAGCTCGCTGAGATCGGGGTCGACTCCCTGAAGATTGAGGGACGCACCAAGTCTGCCTACTACGTCGCAAGGACCGCCTCCGCCTACCGCCGAGCGATTGATGACGCCGCAGCAGGAAAGCCCTTCGACGAGGGCCTCTACAATGAGCTCCTCCAGGTCGCCTCGCGCGGCTACACTGACGGGTTCCTTGCCCGCCACACCACGGAGGAGATGCAGAACTACGCGGTAGGCTACTCCGAGTCCGAGACCGAGCTCCTAGTTGGCGACATCCTCGGTACCACCCCTGACGGCCATCTCGACATCAAGGTCAAGAACCACTTCGAGGTCGGTGACGACATCCTCGTGGTATCGCCCGCGGGGAACTCCCGCGCCAGGATCACCTCCATGGAGGAGAACGGGAAGCCCGCGCAGGCAGCTCTCGGAAGCGGGCACCAGGTCTACATCACGACGGAGCCTGCGGTTAGCATCAGTGACAGCTACAGCATGATCGTGAAGCTCCTGAAGCCGAAGGCCAGGCCCGCGGCCGCTGCTCCCGCTGACGGAAAGAAGGACTGATGAGTTGCCGCGTCCTTGAGAGCTGCATCGGCTGCGACATGTGCGTCCTTGAGTGTCCGAATGACGCCATCTCGGAGAAGGACGGCGTCTACACCATCAACGAGGATCTCTGCACGGAGTGCGTCGGCTTCTACAAGTCACCGCAGTGCATGAGGGTCTGTGCGGTGAAGGCTATCGCGAGGAACCCGGAAAGGCGTGAGACGCATGATGATCTCCTTGCCAAGGCAAGGAGAAGCCACTCGGTCCTTCAGAAATAGACAGGTGCCGGAAGTTTTCAGACTTCCGGCATTTTTATTTTTAAAACAGCACAGTACGGATAAGAGACTGCAGAGCCATCAAAAACTGTGCTTGTGACGTGAATTTCACGTGCCCTTGGTATATGGAGCATTACATGTGCACTTTAATGCAGAAAGACGTTCTCGCCGAGAATCTCGCTGAAGCAGCGGCCTTTATCGGCAGGCGGTTTGCGGACAAGGATGATGTCCCTCTGGAATTCCGCATGTGCGGACTGCTGAGGTACTTCCTCCTGACCCATGAAGCGGCGGAACTTGATTATGACGCGCTCTGCAGCGATATCTCGGCTCTCCGCAGCAGGTTCGAGGCAAAGCCTGAAGTGTTGTCAGAGAGTGATGACTGTTCCGGAGCTGCTGCCAGCAGAATCATCCGTATGTACCTCACTGGGCTTGATGCACACCGTAACATGGCTCCTGCCGGCGCCGTCCTGGGCGGTCAGCCTGGTGCCGGGAAGTCAGGCCTCACGGGCTGGTTTCTGAAACGCTATCCTGATGCCATATCCGTCAACGCCGATGAATACAGATGCTGGCACCCTGACTATCAGAGGTTTCAGAAAGATCTCGGGAAGGAAAGCGCCAAGGCAACCGCAGGATTCTCCGGAAAGATCGCCTCAGAGCTCCTAAGGATGGCCGCTGAGGAGAGGCTCAATACCGCTATTGAGGGGACCTTCAGGACATCCGAGGTTCCGCTCGGCACGCTGAGGCTCTATAAAAGCCGCGGATACACCACCTATGTCCTCATCAAGACCTGTCCCGCCTCCATTAGCTGGCAGCACTGCACAGAGCGCTATGACGATGCCCTTAGGGAAAATGGCGGGAAGGAGAGGTTCACCGACAGGAAGATCCATGACTATGTTGTCTCAGTTCTCGGAACAAATGCAGACGCTGTCTTTAAGTCAGGTCTTGCGGATCACTTCTATGTCTTTGACCGGAACAATGCCATTATCTACTCATCAGATTCTGACAGAAATTGTTCTCTCCCTTCAGAGGCTATTAACAAGGAGCTAATGGACTGAGTCCCGGACCGGGCTGCCGTTTTTCCGGCCGCGGCAGCATTCCGGACATTGCAGCCATATCCGGACCGTCTGTTTTTACGGCGCTCATGGTGTGATATACTTCACAGAAGATTCTCTCTGCCCATATTGCTGATTTTCTTGCCAAAACAGGCTCGGAATGTCAGAATCAGGCAGGTTTTTGTTCTTTTATAAATAAATGGCATCCCGCATGAATCCAAATCATCAGTATAGGGCATATCTCAACATTGCCGTAAAGGCAGCGAGAAGTGCCGGCAGGCTCATTGTCCGCAATTTCGAGAACGCCGACACCGTACAGGTTTCAGAGAAAAACAAGGACGATCTCGTAACCAACATCGACCGCGAGTGCCAGAGCACCATCGCCGATACCATTCTTCATTTCTACCCGAAAGACAGAATCACCGGCGAGGAGAACAGCGTCAATGCAGAGAGCACTGACGCCGAGCGCGAGTGGATCGTTGACCCGATCGACGGGACGACCAATTTCGTGAAGGGCATTCCCCATGTCGCAGTCTCCATTGGCGTAAAGTACAAGGGCGAGACCGTCGCAGGCTGCGTCTATGATCCCATTCTTGACGAGCTCTTCACCGCCGAGAAAGGCAGCGGCGCGCAGCTCAATGACCGCAAGATCCATGTATCGAACAGGCAGTCGCTGAACGGCACCATCATCGCTGTATCCTATCCGCACAGGAAGAGACAGTACCTCGACGAGTACCGCGCCATGATGAACCGCGCCTTCGACAAATGCGCCGATCTCAGAAGAATGGGCACCGCGAGCCTTGATCTTGCCTACGTGGCAGCCGGACGCCTTGACGGGTATTTCGAGGCTTGCCTCTATCCCTGGGACTTCGCAGCTGGCGAGCTCATGGTCAGGGAAGCAGGCGGCTTCGTTACCGACTTCAGCGGGAAGAATGACGCTTACTACGAGAACGGCTCCATTGTCTGCGGCTCTCCTCACGTTCACAGAGCCCTGCTTGAGTGCATCAGGCCGGACCTCAAGGATTTCATGAGTAAGCTCGAGGAAGAGCGCGAGGCAAAGTCGAAGTAAGAAAGATTCCATAGCGGCTTCTGGCCGTAGGCCGCATAAAAGATAACCCCGGATGGCGGATGACGCCTTCCGGGGTTTTTGCTTTCACTGCGAGGCGGATTTTCCGGAGCCCCGGCCAGGGAGTATGCGAAGCGCACTCCCCTGACGCGGAGGGGATTGATTACCAGCCGCCGATCCTCATCACTGAGTCAATGCAGTTGGCCTTCAGCGTCCTGTCGCTGATTTTGTCGCAGTAGGATGACTTCTTGGTCTTGATGGCGAGCTCCAGGTAGTCAGAGTCGGAGAGCGCCCCGTTTCCGCCGCGGACGTTGTAGTCGTAGAAGCTCCCGTCACCGTAGTAGCGGTTGGTATTGCCGTAATAGAACCTCTGCTGGTTGCCGTTCTGGTAGCCGTTCTGATAGCCGTTGCTGTAGCCGTTCTGATAGCCGTTCTGATAGCCGTTATTGTATCCGCGCCGGCCGCCTGCCTCCGGATGCCGGTCGTAGTAGCTGCCGTCTCCAGGAACATGGTTGAGGTCCTCGCGGTAATACCTCTTCATCTTGATTCCGTCAGTCTGCTGGTAGTAGGCACCTGCGCCTGTACCTGAGCTCTCAAGAGCATACTGGTATGAGCCCTGGTAAACAGGATCCGCCGCGGCTGACAGGCAGATCAGGATCCCTGCGGAAAGAAGCGGAACAGCAGTCCGAATGCACATTTTCATGATGAACCTCCGAAGCACATACCTGTACGTCTGCAGATCCGGCGCCCGGCCTGCAGCATTCATTCATATGATGATAAACACAAACCGCAGGAAAGATCAAAGCATTTCTTAACCGCTGACCGCAGACCTGTGCAATGTTCAGCTGCCATAGCCTGGTGAAAAATGGCTGATTCAAGCCCGCTCAAGCCTCCCAGACGTTATGTCATACTGATTACTGCTGTTTTGACAAAAATGATGCTATGGTTGAGCTCACGCTTCCTAAGTATGCAAACATCCACGCTGCAGAGTATTCTCTCTACCTGCCGGACAAGGCGGTACTCCAGCGCAAGCTGCAGGAATGGATAAACGAATTCGAGGACATTCACGGGTAGCTGGAGGATAACAGCCAGCCTGCCATCACTGCAGCAGCCATACATGCTGCATTGCTGCGGGAAAAACGGCTGCCTGATAGCAAAAAAGGGGGCATCTGCCCCCTTCCTCATTCCGCAGGCGGAGCTTACTTCTTGAACTCCGCTCCCTTGCCCTGCCCGTAGTTCGGGTCAAAGCTCTCGGAGCCGCCTGAGCCGTCCTTTCTCCAGTAAGGGGAGAACGAGCGGAGCTCCGCGATGATCTCAGGGACCTTCTCGACAGTGTAGTCGATGTCGGCCTCGGTGGTGAATCTCGAGAGCGAGAACCTGATGGTTCCGTGCGCAGCGGTGAACGGGATGCCCATGGCCTTCATTACATGGGAGGGATCGAGCGATCCGGAGGTGCAGGCGCTGCCGCTCGAGGCGCAGATTCCGTACTCGTTGAGCTTGAGGAGGATGCCCTCGCCCTCGACGAACTGGAAGGCGATATTGCTGGTGTTGGCCGAGCGGTTGTCAGGATCTCCGGTGACGAAGCAGTCAGGGACCTTCGCGAGAATGCCCTGCTCGAGGCGGTCTCTGAGGCGCTTGATCTCGGATCTCATATAGCCGACATGCTGCCCTGAGAGCTCGCAGGCCTTGCCGAGTCCGACAATGTACGGTACGTTCTCGGTGCCGGCGCGCCTGCCGCTCTCCTGATGGCCTCCGCGGAGGAACGGGCGGAAGCGGCAGCTGCGCTTCAGGTAGAAGACGCCGATGCCCTTCGGGGCATGGAGCTTGTGGCCGGAGAAGGAGAGCATGTCGATGTCGGTGCTCTTGAGGTCCATGTCGACCTTGCCCATGGCCTGGACGCCGTCGGAGTGGAACATGATGCCCTGCTCGTGGGCGAGATGGGCCATCTCGGTCACAGGATAGATGTTGCCGGTCTCGTTGTTGGCCCACATGCAGGTGACCAGCGCGACGTTGCTGTTGAGGGCCTTTTTGTACTCGTCAAGATCAAGGCGTCCCTTGGAGTCAACGTGAAGCTTCGTGATCTTGTAGCCACGGTCCTCCTCCAAATGGTCAAGCACCCTGAGGATGGCAGGATGCTCAACTGGAGTGGTGATGATCTCCCTCTTCTCCGGGTTGCACTCGATGGCGGAGTAGATGGCGGTCGAGTCTGACTCGGTCGCGCAGGAAGTGAAGATAATCTCGGAGTCGTACTCGGCTCCTACGTACTCGGCAATCTTGTGCCTGGCCTCGGCGACTGCCCTCGCGGGCTCAATCGCGAGATCATGCATGGAGGAGGCGTTGCCGTAATACTCGGTGAAGTAAGGCAGCATCGCCTTCACTACCTCAGGATCGACCATGGTCGTAGCGTTGTTGTCGAGGTAGACAGTTCTCTTCTCAGACATCTCAGTTTGCCTCCCCGGTTCCGTTCAGATCCGGCTCGACGAGCTCAAGGGGAACATGCTTGCCGAGGGCCTTGTCAACCTGGGCCTGGACATAGGAAAGGGTCATCTCGCTCATGAAGCAGCCGAGGCAGGCGCCGTAGAGCCTGATGAGGATCTTGTCGTCAGCGACATCGATGAGCTCGACATTGCCGCCGTCCTGCTCGAGTCCCGGGCGCATCTCGTCAAGGACCTTCTCGACCTTGTCCCAGTAAGGATGGTCGCGGTGCTGTACATAGTGATCGGACAGGGAGACCTTGCCGTTCTTCGCCTGGGCCTTCTCGAAGCGGTCGCGGCTTACGAAGTCCTCCACATACCTGCCCTCATAGCCGCCCTTCCAGAACTTGTCGAGGATCTTCTCGATCTTCTCGCGGCAGCCGCCGCAGGCTCCGCCTGCCTTGGTGTAGTTGGTGACATCCTCGACGGTCTTGAGGCTGTTCGCGCGGATGTTCTGCACGATCTTGGCCTCGTCAACGCCGAAGCACTTGCAGATAAGGGGGCTCTCCTCGTGGGATTCCTCCCAGCTCTCGCCGCGGTAGTTGGCAACGGCGGCGTGGAGCGCCTCCCGGCCCATGACGGAGCAGTGCATCTTCTGCGGAGGAAGGCCGTCAAGATAGTCTGCGATGTCCTTGTTGGTGATTTTGAGGGCCTCGTCAACGGTCTTGCCCTTGATCATCTCGGTGAGCGCGGATGACGATGCTATGGCGCTTCCGCAGCCGAAGGTCTGGAAGCCAGCGTCTGTTATAATGTTGGTCTTGGGATCAACCTTGATCATGAGCCTCAGCGCGTCGCCGCAGGAAATGGAGCCGACATCGCCGACTCCGTTGGCGTCCTCAAGCACCTTTGCGTTGCGCGGATGGAAAAAATGATCCTTTACCTTATCTGAATAGTTCCACATGATGCCACTCCTACATGATCCGGAAACGGACCGGCATGTTTCAAAGATGTATTTATAATACATCTTTGAAAGTGTGATTTAAACGTCAAAGTGAAAAATATCAGAGACTGAAAAAAGGCCCTCATCAGAGGGCCGGATCTATGCCGCGCGGCTCGACCGCAGTGGAGAACACAATCTGCGTCTCCGTCGTGCCGAAGCGCTTCTGCAACTGCCCGATGAAGCCGTCGAGCTCCATGGTGGAGCGGAACGCCACCTTTATAAGCATGGAGAACTTGCCCGTCACGCAGTTGCACTCGATTACATTCGGACAGGTGCTGATGAACTGGTAGAACACCGGCTTTCCCCCGGGCGGAACCTCCAGGTTGATGAACGCGGTGATGCTGAAGCCGAGAGCGTTGCGGTCGATGACCGCGGTATAGCCCTTGATGTAGCCGTTCTTCTCAAGCTTGTCAATGCGGCTCGAGACTGCGGGCGTCGAGAGGCAGACCTGCTCGGCGAGATATTTCAGTGAATAGCGGGCATTGTCCTGCAGGAGCTTGATGAGCTTAATGTCCGTCCGGTCAAGTTTATCCAAAGCCATGCCTCCTCAAACAGATGGTAAAATACCACAGTTCAGTCGTAAATGCTTAATTTTATGAACTGTTTTTAGCAGAAATACTGACAAAGTGAGTCAGAAACTTAAAATAGTTAAGCGAGCCGCACCTCTGCGAGGCTTCGCCACTACCGGTGCAGAGAACTGCTTTCCGGAACCTGCCAAGGGAGAAGGCAATGGCACAGACCATTTTTCAAATCAGAATGGATGAGGAGCTCTGGGAGGGCATGAGGAAAACCTGCGCCATGCTCAAAATGAGCACTGACGATGCCTTCTCATTGTTTGCGGAAAAGATGCTTGGCGAAGGCCGCCTGCCTTTTGATGTTCCTGAAGATCCGTTTTTCTCCGGGGAGAACCATAGACACCTCAGGAAAAGCATCGCAAGGCTTGAGTCCGGGCTCGGCAGGGAGCACCCGCTGGCCGATGGCTGATCACAGGACTGCCCTCCGGAGCGCGGAATATATGACAAGAACCGGCTGCGAAGCGCAGTCTGGAGATCAACGGGGAACCCCGCAATGAACCTTATCCTGACAGAAGACGAGCTGAGACTGCTCTCGGCACCGGGGCTCTCCCATGAGGCAAGGTCCCTCTACCTGCTCTTCATCCGTCCCTTTGCCCTTAACGGTAAAGCCATGCTCGATCTGAGAGCACTTCAGGATCAGATGTCTGTGCAGGACAGCAGGAGCCCCGGCGGGTACTCCTACCGCCCCGATGACGGCACGCTGCAGGAGCTGCTCTTCGAGCTCACGGGACACGGGCTTGTCACCAGGGCCCATGACAAGGACGGTCTTTTTGAGGACGGGGAGACCGTATTCCTCCCGGCGGCAGACTGCAGTCTCACGGCAGAAGGAAGGAAGCCGGACCTGAGGCTCTTTCCCATCAGCGAGAACTGGAGGCCTTCTGACAGATTTCCCGCGACTGCGGTTAAAATGGGGCTTGACGGCTCAGACTGGAGCGAGCGGGAGCTTGCTGACTTCATCGCATCCGCCTGGGCTGACGGGCGGGTGCAGAGCGCCAGCAGATGGGATGTCGCCTTCGCGAGGTTCCTCCGGAGCAGGAGATACCCCAGGGAATACTATACAAGGCCCGTAAGCGGCTCGGAAAGGTACGGCGATGACTGAGAACAGGGACGGCAGCATGGAAGAGAACAGAGAGGACGCTGACGGCGGATTCGGACAGGACATCAGCGAGCTCATCAGGCGCAAGAAGGAGGAGACGGCAGCGGAGAACGCGGCTGATGGCTCCGCTGCTGCCAACGGCACGGCATCCTCTCCGGAAGGCAGCGTCTCTGACGGGGACATCGCCCGCCTCACTGAGAGAAAAAGACGGGAGACCGCGGCTGAGGACGAGGCGGGAAGGAACTCGTTCTCATCAATTATCCGCGACATAGCTGAGAGGAGCGGTCTCGATCTGACCGGGGACGATCCCTACGACGGAATGTCCTATGAGGACTTCCGCCGTATGAACGACAGGGAGGCGCTCCGCGACAATGAGGCAGTCATCGCTGACGGCAGGCGCGAGCGCGCCGCGAGGCTCCTCGAGGAGACCGACATCAATCCCGACTGGACCTTCAGCCGCATGACAGTGGACAGCAGCAACCGCGCCACGGTAATGGCCGCGAAGCAGTACATAAATGACTTCATCGGCTGCATGAGACTGAGAAAAGAGAGAGAGGAGCTCGGCCGCGAGGCGGAAAGAGGCAGCGCTGATGCCGTAATGAGCCTCTCATCAATACCGAAGCAGCATTTCCCCTCGCTCCTTCTCTGGGGAGAGTACGGCGTCGGGAAGTCGATGCTCGCGGGGAGCATCGCCCACGAGCTCCTGAGGAAAGGCATCACCGTAATCTTCAGCCAGTTCGCCGACATCGTCCGGAAAATCTACTATACCAGGAACGAGGACAACCTGGACTACCAGAGGCAGCTTGAGAGCATAGACCTCCTCATCATCGATGAGGTCGGTGTCGATCGGCGCGAGGTGAACGAGAACCAGGCCATGCTTCTCGGGAAAATACTCCGGACAAGATACAACAAGGGGCTCGGCGCGATCCTCATCACGAACCAGAAGCCCGACGAGTCCGGAGGCAAGAGCCAGCTCCACATGTCGCTGACCGACTACTCGTTCGAGTCTGTCAGGATGCTGAGTCCCCTGGTCCTCGAGCTTAAGGGGAGGAACAGAAGATCGGTACTCGCAACCGACCGGCTCTCCCGCGAGATGAAGAAAATCGCGGAGGAGGAGTCGGCAAGGAAATCAGCGGGCCCTGCAGCCAAGCCGAAGTCCGTGAAGGCCCCGGCTCCGGAACCGCTGAAGGCCGCACCTGCAGAGGCACAGCCCGCAGCCCCATCATCACCGGAAGCGCCCAGGGACAATGCCTCAGGCTCCGTGAGGCGCGGAGGAGACGGATACCTGAGCGCTCCCGGGATTATGACCGGCAGCGACTTCGCGGGTTACTGATGGACCCTTACGGGCAAATGAAAGCCCGCCGGATCATGGGATCCGGCGGGCCTTTTCTTTATGGGCGCTTATGGCACCTCTGTGCTTACAGGCTCTCGATGAGCTTCACGAGCTTCCCTGCGTGAACTGCGGCCTTGGCCCTTACCTGCTCCTTCGCGGCCTCGTTGGCACCAAGGGCCATCCAGGCCATGCCGCCCGAGTATACGCGGCCGGCGTACTTCATTCCGCAGAAGCCGGCAATTACCGGAGTCTTGACGAGGAACTCGTCCATGGTGTGCCCGACAGCGCCGCCCTTCTGATAGGCGGTCTCCGGCGATCCGGTGGTGAATGAGTCGATGAGCACCTTGCCCTTGAGCTTGTCTCCGGTGCTCCCATAGGCCCAACCGTGCAGGAACACGTCCTCAATCCATCTCTCAAGGATTGAGGGCATGGAGAACCAGTAGATCGGGAACTGGAGGACAACCACGTCTGCCTTGAGGAGCTTCTCCTGCTCGGCCTTCACGTCAATTCTGAAGTCAGGGTAGAGAGAGTCGAGAAGGTCAAACTCAGCCCCGGGGAGCTTCTCCTTCAGGATGCCGAGAATGGTGCTGTTCGCAACGGAATTTTTGAGATCGGTGTGACCGGAGACGACAAGAACTTTCTTCATCAGATACCTCTTCAATGGGGGACATCAGCCCGTGAAACAGGCACCTGCCTGTTTCACGGGCGCGCGGGGGCTCCTCTGTGCGGAAGGCCGCTCGGTTCCACGTGGAACCTATTGCGCCGGCACATGCTGAGGCTTCCCTCCGGACTCATCCGTCAAGCTAGCACAAAAGCCGCTCATCATCAATCAGAGAGAGCAGGTTCTGCCGCACAGCGAGCAAATCCCGCCGTGCACTCTGCAGAAATACCGCAGGCATGCACCGGAGGCGTTCTTCCTGTCCCGGAATTACGGCGGATTCCTCAAAATTGAACGCAGGTCATACCGGCAGAAAATACGAGTGCTAAACTTGCGTAGAATTGGGGAGATGTTTTTAAATGCTGGGATATCTGTTCAGATCAGTCTGCAATGTGCCTATCCGGCTGCTTGTGAAGAGCAAGTGCATACCGGATGATCCGGTCGTCTCAGCGAAAATCGACATCAGCAAGCCGATCGTCTACGCCTTCTGCAGCCGCTCGCTCACCGAGAAGATCGCCCTGCACAACCTCGTGACAAGGCTCGGCCTACCCTCGCCCTTCCTCCCGTTCAACATCGGCGGCGTAAAGATCCCGCGGATGGTCTACATCTACCACACGCCGCTCATCTTCTCGCACCGCCCCCGCCACAGAAGGCACAAGACCGGCTGGAAGACCTTCAGGCAGTGGATGGATCTCTCGGAGAAGACCGGGACTGACATCCAGATTATCCCCGTAATCATGTTCTGGAACAGGGACCCCGGATACACCGGATCATTCTCGCAGACCGGCTCGCCATTCGTGGTAATGAGCATGCTCCGCCGCTTCTTCGCTGTCCTCTTCCAGGGGCGTGACAGCCAGATCTGGCTCAACTCCTGCTTCTCCCTCAGAAAGCTCACCTCGAGGTGCGCCGGCATGGAGGAGGAGCAGATGTCCTTCCTCATCGAGCGGATGCTCAAGTTCTATTTCTTCAGGACCGAGAGGGCCGCGCGCGGCCCGAGGCTCCCGAACAGGAAGCTCCTCCTGGAGAAGCTCATACACAATGAGAACGTTGAGGCTATGGTGCAGCAGCGGGTCATTGAGAAGGACATAAGCCCTGAGGATGCAAGGAAGGAGGCGTATGCCATAGCTGACGAGATGGCGGCCGACTTCTCATTCTGGCTCATCAGGTTCCTCAACAAGACCTTCGGCGTCATACTCAAGATGCTCTACCGCCAGGTGAACATCAGCGGCACCGAGACCGTGAGGAGCCTCATCAAGCAGGGACACGAGATCATATACATCCCCTGCCACCGGAGCCACATGGACTACCTGCTGCTCTGCAGCGTGTTCTACCAGGAGGGGCTCATGCCGCCCCATGTGGCATCAGGCATCAACCTTAACTTCTTCCCCATGGGGCCCATCATCAGGCGCTGCGGCGCCTTCTTCCTCAGAAGAAGCTTCCACGGCGACGAGTTCTACACCACCATATTCCGCGAGTACGTCAACCTCCTGTGCACCAACTACTACCCGATGGAGTTCTTCATCGAAGGCACGAGGTCAAGGAGCGGAAGGCTTCTGCCGCCGAAGACCGGCCTCCTCTCGATGATCGTCGAGAACCAGCTCAGGAACCCCTCAAGGCCGATAACCGTCATTCCGGTCTACCTCTCCTACGAGCATGTCATGGAGATAGGCTCCTATGTGAGGGAGCTCTCCGGCGCGAGGAAGCAGGCCGAGAACGTCTGGCAGATCCTCTCAATTCCGGGAAAGCTCAGGAACTACGGCCAGGGCTATGTGAACTTCGGCCGCCCGATTGAGATCCACAGCATGCTCGACACGCTCTCACCAGGCTGGAAGACCGCCGCGGCCGAGGGACGGACCAAGCCTACATGGCTCAGGAAGTCAGTCGACACCATGGGACTTGCCGTCATGTTCGGCCTTGCTGACAGCGCGGTGGTGAACGGGCTCACCATGTCGGCGCTTATCCTGCTCTCGAGCCCGAAGTTCACCGTCACAAGGTCCGACACCGAGCGTGATCTCACGAAGCTCGCAAAGCTGCTCCGGCTCACGACCACGAGCAGGTTCATCCGCTTCCCCTTTGACGAGGGCGACACCCTGATGCGCCAGGCACTTGAGCTCCATGAGTTCAAACCGGTAAGCTCCGCCTCCGGCGAATGCTTCGATCTTGACTACAAGGAGTACATCCGCCTCACATACTACCGGAACAATATCATCCACCTCTACATCATTCCGTCGCTCATCATGCGGATCCTCACCAACACGGAGAAAATCGACAAGTCCGAGCTCGTCCGCTGCGCAGGCATCGTCTATCCGTTCCTCCGGCGCGAGCTCTTCGCCGACCTCGGGACTCCCATGGAGGCAGGCCTCAGGCGCTGCATCTCAGCTCTCATCAAGCTTGAGATCATAGAGGAGCTCAACGGATGCTACCAGATGCAGAAAAAGGCCGACAGGCAGTTCGCAGAGATGCTGGCAGGTGTCTCGGAGGAAACGCTCCTCCGCTACGGCATCCTCATTGACGCGCTCTCCGACACCGGTCCGAAGACCAGTGAATCGGTTACCGAAAGGTGCGTCGGACAGGCACAGCTCCTTACCGTCATGAACGGCAGGAAGCGCGCCCCGGAGTTCTTCGACAGGACCGTCTTCATGGAGGCACTCTCCACCATGAAGGATGAGTGCTATATCACCGGGGACACGAACGGGCAGCTTGAGATAAACAAGGAAAAGCTCGCTGATTTCGCGGACATCGTGAAGCCGCTTATAGCAAACGCAAGGCGCGACATGTGGAAGAGCACCTTCCATTTCGACTCAGACGCCTGATCACCATTGTGCCTATAATGCTCACCGCGAAATCCAGTGAGGAGAAAGGCCATGAGTGATGAAGCGCAGCTGCATGCAGAGGATGAGAGGAACCGTGCGGTGTTCCGCGCGGGCTATGTCGGAATAGCCACCAACATCGCGCTTGCCGGAGTCAAGGCGTTCATCGGCCTTGCGGCAAACTCCATCTCCGTCGTGCTTGACGCGGTCAACAACCTGAGCGACGCGATCTCCTCAATCGTCACCATCATCGGGACAAAGTTCGCCTCGGCCGAGGCGGACAGGGATCATCCGCTGGGGCACGGGCGCATCGAGTACCTGGCCGCCCTCACTGTCGCGGGGCTCATTCTCTGGGCAGGCATCACGAGCCTCATCGAGTCGGCGAAGATAATCGCCGAGCCCGCCACGCCTGAGTATTCGCTGGCGGCTCTCATCGTCATTGCCGTCACCATACTCGTGAAAATCGTGCTGAGCCGCTACGTGAAAAGCACCGGCCTCAGGGTAAAGAGCACCTCGCTTGTCGCCGCAGGAACTGACGCGGGCTATGACGCAATCATCTCGGCCTCGGTCCTCGCATCCGCCATATTCTTCACCGCAACCGGCATCAGCCTCGAGGCCTGGCTCGGGCTCCTCATCGCCCTCTTCATCATCAGATCCGGCATAGAGCTCATCACCGGGACCCTCAATGACATCCTGGGGAAGAGAACCGACGCCGCACTCTCGAAGGACATCAAGGAGGCAATAAAGGAGGAGCCTCAGGTGCTCGGGGCCTACGATCTATACGTATTCAACTACGGACCCGGCCTCGACTACGCCACAGTGCACGTGGAGATCCCCGACAGCATGACGGCACATGAAATCGATCAGCTCCAGAGGACGATCACCATAAGCATCAAAAAGAAATTCGGCATCATCCTCACCGGCATCGGAATCTACGCGGTAAGCAGCGGGGATCCTGAAATCATGGCCATGAGGGAGAAAGTGAGCAAGGCAGTGCTTGCCCATGAGTACGCGCTCGGCGTCCACGGCTTCTTCGCCGACCTTAAAGGAAAGGAGATCGCCTTTGACGCGGTCATTGACTTCAGCCGCGATAAACGGGAGGCAGTACAGGAGCTGACCGGGGAAATTGAGAAGCTCTATCCAGGGTACACCGTGAGAATCAACCCGGACTGCCATGTCACGGACTGAGATCAGACAGGAATGGCCGGGCATTGCAGCCCGAGCCTGTGCGGCAGCTGATGTGACAAGCCTTCACCAGGATCATCACACTGCAGCCTGCCATCCCTGAAGCGCGCTCAGAACGTGATCATCAATGTCACTGAAGCTGCTCTGAGATGTTGCCGCCGGTCCACGCCCCGATGCTGTCAGACGTTCTTTCTGAAGAGAGCTCCTCGGCAAGGGCCCAGCCTGCAGCTTCAAGCATCGCGGCGCTGACGGCAGGAGCTACCAGCTGGCCGAGTCCGGGAATCAGCTTGCTCAGCTCCTTGGCAAGGTATTTAACAGGCTGCTTGAGCACCTGACGCCTGATTGCCGCAATTGCCAGGCTTTCAGCCACTGTCCTCTTGATTGATCCGCCGAAGACCGCACACAGTGCCATCGCCATGGTTGTCATCGTGATTGTATCAGCGGCAAATCCGGTGCCGGGAACAGGTATGGCGTTTCCGGCTGCAGCAGCCGCAGCGTGGGTGTGGATGATCACTGCGCATTTTTCTCTTTCATCATCTGTCATTGACATGGCAATTCTCCTCATAACTTACATCAACAGGCGCCCGGATGGCATGACATTCCGCCATGCAGGCGCCCTTTTCTCTCTGTGACGCAGCGCATGACGCGGGGTGCCGACAGAGTCATACTTCCCACCTTCAGGAATTCCGGCCTCCGCGCTTCAGGTGATCCATGCGGATGCCGTCAAGGCAGCTTTTACTCAGGACTCCGTCACTGCGGAAAGAGCTCACTGCGGCAGCCATCGCGCAGAAGTTCATCTTTGTTCCCTTCCCGTCAGGAACGTAGTCTGCTGCGAAATCCCTGCTGATGCCGAGGCTGCCGGCAGTCTCAACCGCGTCAATGTTGGCGCCGAGGAAAACAAACTCCCAGCCGCTCTTCCTCTGCTCCTCAATCATGCTCCTGACATTCTTCAGGGAGTACTCACGGCTGGAGTTCTCCATGCCGTCAGTGATGATGACGAAGAGGACCTTCTCCGCGCGTCCTTCATCAGCGGTGCTCTTCTGCACGTTCCTGATCTTGTCGATGGTCGTTCCGACCGCGTCAAGGAGAGCGGTTGACCCGCCGGTGCAGTAGTCCCCGTCAGTCATCGGCCTTACCGCGGCGATGTCGATGCGGTCATGGAGCAGGGTGTAAGTGTGATCAAACAGCACGGTGGTAACGCGGCACTCGCCCTCGAGAGCCTTCTGCTTCTCCAGCATGGAGTTGAAGCCGCCGATGGTGTCCTTCTCAAGGCCGTGCATGGAGCCGCTCTTGTCGAGGATGAAAGCGAGCTCTGTGGAATTCTTCTTCATGGTGAACCTCCTGTTTTCCGAATACATTCGCATAATAAGGACAGGAGGAGGATCAGAGGTCGCCTTGAAAGCGACAAATTATCAGTACCGGTACTGATGATTTTATGGAGCAGCCTGCTGAGATAACCGGTTTGTCATAAAGACAGCAGTGACAGGGTTCAGATATCTTGCGCTTTCTTACAGATGAGACTGATCTGAACCTTGCGCTTTCTTACAAATTAGCACGCTCTGAATCTTGCGCTTTCTTACAAATTAGCACGCTCTGAATCTTGCGCTTTTATCTCACTAATATATATAATTATTTGAAAACAAAGGGAAAATATCATGATATTCAAGCGTAAAATATATGATGAAATTCTTAGCTGGAAGAAAAATAGCAGGGGACGGACCGCACTGCTGATCGAAGGAGCGAGACGTGTCGGCAAATCCACCATTACAGAGGAATTCGGCAGGAACGAGTACAGGTCATACCTGCTCATAGACTTCAGCATGGCTAATGCAAGGCTTAAAAACATCTTCAATAACCATCTGACAGACATAGATGAGTTTTTCCTGCTGCTGCAGGCTCAGACAAATACCAGGCTCTACAGGCGCGACTCACTCGTAATATTCGACGAGATACAGAAGTTTCCGCGTGCCAGGGAAGCAATCAAGGCGCTTGTTGCTGACGGAAGATACGATTTCATTGAGACTGGGTCTCTCATAAGCATAAGAGAGAATGTTGAGAATATACTCATACCTTCCGAAGAGCATTCAATACGCATGTATCCAATGGACTTTGAGGAGTTCGCCCAAGCCTGCGGAGAGAAGCCGCTCCTTGACTACATCAAAGAATGTTTTGAGAAAAAAACAGAGGCTGAACCAGGACTGCACCGAAAGGCCATGCTGCTCTTAAAACAGTACATGATAGTAGGCGGGATGCCGCAGAGCGTAAGCGCATACCTCGATGGAAGCAAAAGCTTTCACGATGCTGATTCAGCCAAACGGGAAATTCTCTCACTCTACAGAAAGGACATTCATAAGGCCTCAATACGGTACAGGACCAAAATTCTTCAGATGTATGACGGAATTCCCGGATACCTCTCCAAACATGAGAAAAAAGTTGATGTGGGTGATATTGATGCCGGAGCTAGGACCAACGGACTGGCTGATGCTTTTTTCTGGCTTTCCGATTCCATGATCGCCAACGAATGCTTTGCCTGCAGCGATCCAAGCGTGGGGCTTTCGCTTAACGAGAACCGGACTTCTGTGAAGTGTTATATGGGAGATACCGGGCTCCTACTGAGCCACACCTTCAGCGAAAAGGAGATTGAGGACGGAGAAATTTACAAAAAGCTTGTGAATGACAGGTTGAGCATAAACAAAGGAATGTTCTTCGAGAACCTAGTGGCACAGATGCTTACAGCCAAGGGATATGAGCTGTTTTTCTATACTCATTACAGTGAGGAGAAGCACCGCAATGACATGGAAATTGATTTCCTTATTTCAAACGGAAGCAAAACAAATTTTAAAGTGAGTCCGATAGAAGTTAAATCATCAAAGAACTATTCAACAACATCACTCCTTGACTTCAAAAAAAGATTCAGGGAGAGAACTGACCGTTCTTTTGTCATACATCCTAAAAATCTTAAAATCGAGAACGGCATTGCATACATTCCAATATACATGACCTGGCTGCTCTGAATCATCGGATATCAGTTCTTAGAGCCTGCCAGCTCGGCTGTATTTCACCGGATACGGCACGTTACTGCTCAGAACGTGCCGCTCTCACAGCGGAAGTTCTTCCAGTTTTCAGAGATACTTTCCCGTAACCGAGCTCTCGTTCTCCTTAATCTCCTCCGGAGTGCCCTCGGCGATGACCCTGCCGCCATCAGCTCCGCCGCCCGGCCCCATGTCGATGACCCAGTCGGCGTTCCTGATGAAGTCAAGGTCGTGCTCAATCACAATCACCGTGGCGCCTGACTCAATGAGCTTCTGGAACACGCCGATGAGCGACTGAACGTCAAGCGGGTGAAGTCCTATGGTGGGCTCGTCGAAGACAAAGACCGCTCCGTCCTGCCCGCGCCCCATCTCGCTTGCGAGCTTGAGCCGCTGCGCCTCGCCGCCCGAGAGTCCCGGAGTCTCCTCGCCGAGCGTCAGGTAGCCGATGCCGAGGTCCTCCAGGATCTGAAGCCTGTCCCTGACCGTCTTCAGGTCCTTCACTGACTCCAGGGCCTTCGAGATGCTCATGCCCATGAGCCCCGGAAGGGAGAAGCCCTTCCTGCCCTTAGGCGCATAGATGATTTCCGAGGCGCTCTTCGCGTATCTGGTGCCGTGGCACTCCGGGCAGTCGATGTCAACATCCGGAAGGAACTGGACGTCAAGGCTTATCGAGCCGGTGCCGTCGCACACCGGGCAGCGGAGCGAGCCGGTGTTGTAAGAGAAGTCCCCGGCCTTAAGCCCTTTGTCCTTCGCGTCCTTTGTTTTCGCGAATATCTTCCTGAGCTCGTCATGCACTCCGGCGTAGGTCGCGACGGTGCTCCGCACGTTGATCCCGATAGGCGTCGCGTCGATGAGCTTCACTGACTTAATGCCCGGTGCGTCTATTGCCTTCACATGCGAAGGCAGGACGCACTCGCCGATGATGGATTTGAGCGCCGGGATCAGGCTCTCGAGCACCAGCGTGGTCTTTCCGGATCCGGAGACGCCGGTTACGGCGATGAGGCGTCCCTTCGGAAAATCCACTGCGGCGGGCTTTACCGTATGTATCCCTGAGGTCTCAAGGTGGATTCTCCCGAGGCTGAACATCTCAGCAGACGGAGTTCTGGGCCTCACGGGCTTCTGCGCCCTGCCGGAGAGGAACGGCGCGATCTTTGACTTTGCCGAGTCGCAGATGTCGGAGAGCGTTCCCTGCGCGACGATCCTGCCGCCGTTCTCGCCGGAGCCAGGCCCCATCTCGATGAACCAGTCAGCGCTTTTAAGGATTCCTGTGTCGTGATCCACCAGGATCACGCTGTTGCCGTCTTTCTTAAGATCCTCTATGACTCCCCGGAGCCCATCGATGTTTTTGGGATGAAGGCCGATTGATGGCTCGTCGAGCACGTACATGACGCCCGTGGATCTGTTCCGCACCGCCCGCGCGAGCTGCATCCTCTGCCTCTCGCCCGTGGAGAGCGTTGCCGCCGCGCGATCGAGCGTGAGATAGCCGAGCCCCAGCTCCATGAGCCTTCCTGCGGTGAAGAAGAACGGCATGGTGATCGACTCAGCCATGTCCTGCATCTCAGGAGGGAGCGAGTCAGGAACCTTCCTTACCCACTCAACTAGCTCAGAGAGCGGCATGGCCGCTGCCTCCGCAAGCGATATCCCGAGAATCCTCGGCGCCCTCGCCGCATCCGAGAGCCTGCTCCCGCCGCAGTCGGGGCAGACGCTCTCCCTGAGGAAGCGCTCCACCCTCTTCATGCCCTGCTCGTCCTTGACCTTAGAGAGCGCGTTCTCCACCGTGCGCACGGCGCTGAAGTAGGTGAAGTCAAGCTCGCCTGCGGAGTTGCTGCCGTTTTTGGGCTTGTAGAAGATATGCTTCTTGACTGCCGGCCCGTGATAGACAATCTCCTTCTCCTCAGGAGTCAGATCCCTGAACGGGACGTCAGTCCTTACGCCCATCTCGCGGCAGACATCAGTCATGAGCGACCACATCAGGGAGTTCCAGGGGGCGACCGCCCCTCCGTCGATGGTCAGCGACTCGTCAGGCACCAGAGTCGACTCGTCAACCTCCCTCACGATGCCGGTGCCGCCGCAGCGCCGGCAGGCTCCGCGGCTGTTGAAGGAGAGATCCTCGGCGGCAGGCGCCCAGAATTTCGCGCCGCACTCCGGGCAGACCGACTCGATGCCCTCGGCGCAGGCAAGTGACGGAGGCACATAATGCCCGTTCGGGCAGCGGTGGGAGGCAAGGCGGGAGAACATCAGGCGGAGGCTGTTGAGGAGCTCGGTGCCGGTGCCGAAGGTGCTCCTTATTCCGGGAACTCCCGGACGCTGCCTCAGGGCAAGGGCCGCAGGGACATGGAGGATCTCGTCGACGTCCGCGGCAGGCGCGCCGGTCATGCGCCGCCTCGTATAGGCGGAGAGCGACTCGAGGTAGCGCCTGGAGCCCTCCGCGTAAAGGACGCCGAGCGCCAGGGATGACTTTCCGGAGCCGGAAAGCCCTGTTATGCCCACAATCCTATGGAGCGGCACATACACATCGATGTTTTTAAGATTGTGCACGCGCGCGCCGTAAACCTCGATTGAGCCCGGTATATCCTGTCTTTCCTGCTCTCTCATCTATGCTCCTCAGGCGAGCGCCTTTTTGACTGCAGCCTTAAGCTCAGGCACTGCCTCAGCCTCGAACCAGGGGTTGCGGCTCAGCCAGAGCCGGTTGCGGGGGGACGGGTGCACCAGCGGGAAGAAGTCAGGGAAGTACTCGTGCCTGGACTTCACCGTCTCGGTAAGGGTCTTCTTAATCCGGTCACCGAGGTAGTATTTCATGGAGTACTGACCGATGAGGATGGTGAGGCGGATGTCAGGGCAGCTCCTGAGGATTCTGGGATGCCACTTCTCCGCAAAGCCCTTCCGGGGCGGCAGATCGCCGCTCTTCCCCTTCCCCGGGAAATAGAAGTCCATCGGGAGCACGGCAAGGAATCCGGAGTCATAGAAGAACTCACGGTCAACGCCCATCCAGTCGCGGAGGCGGTCGCCGCTCGGATCGTTCCAGAAGAGGCGCGACTCCATGGCGAGCCTCCCCGGCGCCTGCCCGACAACAAGGATCCTCGCCTTCTCCGGCGCGGCGAAGAGCGGCACCTGCCCCGCGGCGGTGAAGGCCGCGTTCTCACTGTCCGCCATGATTTCCTTTATGAACCCGTCAATGTTCCCGTATGCTGCCATGACCCACCAGCCTCGCAAATCACAAACCATGCTTACGAAAAAGCCTCTTCCCAGCGGCATTTCGCGAGATCGACCGTTCCGTTTTTCCTGAACGGGACTCCCTCACCAAGAAGGCGCTCTGCCTGCTCCGGAAATGACGCCGCGGTCCTCCCTGCCGAGTTCACCACCCGATGGCAGGGAAAGCGGCCGAAGAGCTCAGCCCGCGACATGACCTTCCCGACAAGGCGCGCGTTCCTGGGTGCCCCGATGAGCCTCGCTATGTCGCCGTAGGTGAGTACCTTACCCGGAGGGATTTCAGAGACGAGTGAGAGCACTGCCCCGGCAAAGTCATCATCCAGTCGGCCCGCAGTTTCCGGGCGTCTTCCCATGATGTAGTCGTCAAAATCCATGCGCGTCTCTCCGGAAGAGCCAGAGTTCCGGCCCTTACGTATCCCTGTCCGGAGTGAGATTGTACTCCATAGATGACGTGCCTGAGAGACCATTCAGGCTGCCTGCCGGGTGCTTGTGGTACGAAAAAAGCCCCTCCAGTCTTTTATGCCGGAGAGGCTTTCACTTTGCAGCGCAGCAGGTCAGATCCGGATGAGAAGCTCATCGATGCGCTCAAGCTCACGCTCCATCAGATGAGCTCTTTCAAGGCTTTCCTTCCTTTTCAGGGCAAGGAATCTCTGCAGCCCGTCTGAGTCACCGTTCCTGATCAGAAAAAGGCAGCGCTCTCCGTCTGATCCTTCAAGGCCGAGATCTGATACGCAGCCCTCAAGGACTGCCTGTCTGTCATTTGCCTCCGGCATAAGCGTCTCCTCCCGGCGCATTAGGATATGTCGGAAAGGACCCCGCAGGACGGGATCCATGTAAGTGTCCGGAGCCTTACTTCAGGCTCGTCCTGAAGAACTCCGCAATCTTCGCGAACGGGATTACGTCCGCCTTGTAGTAGAGGTCGGTATGGTTCGCGCCCTTTACGATGTAGAGCTCCTTGTTGTTCCCCGTGAGCTTCGAGAACTCGGTTTTGCTGAAATAAAGGGAGTGCGCCTTCTCGCCGTGGATCATGAGAACCGGTGACTCTATCTCGCTCACATAGACGTCAATCGGCTGGTTCATGAACGACATGGTGCCGGTTTTGTTCCAGCCCATGTTGGAGCCCGGAGAGCGCTTGTGGTATCCGAGCGGGGTCCTGTAATAGTCGTGGTAGTCCTTCACGAACTGCGGGGCATCTGCGGGAACCTGATCTATGACGCCGCCTGCCCTGGCATAGGTTCCCCTCCGGTACTCGGCCATTCTCTCGGCGGCAAGCGCCTTTTTCGTTCTCATCCGGTCGGACGCGCTGTTCTCCCTGTCAAAATAGCCGTTGGCGTAGACACGGCTCATGTTGTACATGGTCGAGGTGACAGTCGCCTTAATCCTCGGATCAAGCGCCGCTGCGTTGAGGGCCATGTTACTGTTCACAGCCGTTTGTACCGATTCGGATTTCAATAAAAATGCAAAATCATGACTCGCTATGACATTTTGACAGGTATTAACTCAAACTTCCCAGTTTAAAATCGCCCGCAAAGCCTTATGCGGTAAGGGCTGAACCGTTAAAAAGAAGGCACAGTTTCCTGA
>DEHC01000076.1 GCA_002351705.1 Gammaproteobacteria bacterium UBA2810
CGAGGCCCTTTTTTATACAATTTCTAAATCCCTGCTATGAGAGGTTTGGGGCAGTCGCCACACAGAAAAAATGACTGACCCAAAATTATAAGCAGTTACGGAAATTTTTATCAGCTGATTGAATACAGAGCAGATGGAACATTCAATGGAAAGCATGCCGGACCATATTTTCAGCCGGAAACTCGAGACTGTGGCCGATTTCAGATTCGACGAAAACGTCGCAAGCGTCTTCAGCGACATGATAAACAGATCAGTGCCGGGGTACGCCGATATCCTGAGGGGCATATCGATCTTTGCCGGTAAATACGCGAAGTCCGGCACGAACATCTATGATCTCGGCTGCTCGCTCGGCGGTGCAACGTTCTCGGTCGTTGACGGGATCAGGGAGAAGAAGGACATTTCCATCTTCTCCGTGGACAGCTCGGAGGCGATGATCGCAAGGTTCAGGCAGAATATAGAGAAGCACCCTGCAGGAAACGGAATCGCCATACACCCGATCTGCAGCGACATCCGCGATGTCAGGATGTCGGACGCCTCCTTCATAGTCCTGAATTTCACCCTGCAGTTCATCGAGAGGACTGACAGGCAGCAGATCATCAGCTCCCTTTATGACGCGCTTATTCCGGGCGGCATGCTTGTCCTCAGCGAGAAATGCCGGGAAGATGATGATTCGATGGAAAGGATAATTTCAGGCGCCCATCTCGACTTTAAAAAGAGGATGGGATACTCGGACCTCGAGATATCCCAGAAAAGGACCGCTCTCGAGAATGTGATGAAGACCGACAGGGCCGCTGATCATCTCGGACGCCTCCGGACGGCAGGCTTCAGCGAGGCCGCCATGTGGTACAGGCAGTTCAATTTCTGTTCGTTCATAGCTGTGAAGCCCGAGGTGCGTTAATGATAGACTCCGGAGATTTCTTTTCATATATATCAGGCATTCCGGAGCTCCATGAGTGGCTCGCCGAGCTCCCTCGGCACGTCTATGACTGGAGGATGCGCGAGCAGAACCACGGGCTGCCGGAGTACGAGTCATGCATCTGGAAGCTCGGGAAGCTCCGGACAGACTCGTTCTCCTTCACCGATGACTATGTCACGGTCGGGAGCGGCTCCGAGGTGTCAGAGAGCTTCCGGCCCTTCCTTCTTGACATGCTCAGGGAGTTCAAGCCCTGGAAGAAAGGGCCGTTCTCAGTCTTCGGCATAAAAGTCGAGAGCGAGTGGAGATCCGACTTCAAATGGAACAGGCTGCAGGGGCTTATCTCCCCTCTTGCGGGGAGAAAGGTCTTTGACGCAGGATGCGGCAACGGCTACCACCTGTTCAGGTACCTCGGCGCCGGTGCGGAGCTTGCGGCAGGATGCGATCCCTCAACGGTCTCAGCAGGCCAGTTCCACCTGGTGAAGAGCTTCATCAGAAAGAGCGTGCCCGCATACCTCATACCGCTCCCCCTTGAGGATTTTCCCGCTGTCTCCTGGTTTGACACCGTTTTCTCCATGGGTGTCATCTACCACAGGAGATCGCCCGTGGAGCATCTTGAGATCCTCGGCTCCCTCCTCCGCTCTGGAGGCGAGCTCGTGCTTGAGACGCTCATCGTTCCGGGAGACGGACGCACCTTCCTCGTTCCGAAGGACAGGTATGCGAAAATGCCCAACATCTGGTTCATCCCGAGCATTGAGTCAATGAGGCTTCTCCTTGAGAGGACCGGGTTCAGGGTAAGGAGCGTCTCACAGGGCACTGTCACCACAGCCGACGAGCAGAGGCGCACGGAATGGATGGACTATGAGTCGCTCGATGATTTCCTGATGCCGGGGGACCGGACGCTCACAGTCGAGGGCTATCCGGCCCCTTGCCGCGCCATTTTTGTGGCCGAAAAGCAATAATTGCATCACGGATTCCGCCGGCTGATTTATAATTGCCGGCATCTGAGGCAGCTTAACAGCTTTTATGGACTTATTATGAAAACAACTTTTGCATGTGCTTTGTCAGTAATTGCAGCGCTTGCCCTTTCGGCATGCGCCAGTCAGACGGGCTGGAATTCCGGCGCTTCTCAGCCGGGCGCCGTGTCTGACGGCACCGCAGCGCTGATTAAAAGCCAGGACTCCAAGCTTGATACCGTGCTTGCGTCAAGCAGGAGCAATGGGTCCGAGCTGTCCCAGCTGAAGGATTCCATCAACAGGAACAATTCTGAATTACAGTCATTAAGGAAGGATTTTGCGGAAATGCAGGAGTCCTTTGCGGCAATGAACAAGAATGTAAAGCACATTGCGAAGGCCGGTGCTGCCGGAAGCGCATCCGCGAAAAACGGAAAGGAAGTATCCGAGACCAATGACAACCTGCCGAAGCAGCAGCTCATGCAGGCAGACGGCAAGTTGCTCCTCGGAGAGTATGAGTGGGTGAAGTTCCCCGAGTACGATCTCTCGGCGCAGGCAAGAATTGATACCGGCGCTTCAGTCTCGTCAATCAGCGCCATCTCCATCGAAAAGTTCGAGCGCGAGGGAAAGACCTGGTACCGCTTCCAGTTCCCCTGCGACGGACATAAGCTCCTCACCATGGAAGGCCCTTTCGTGAGGACCATAAGGACAAGACAGGCATCTGCCGCAGATATTGAGACAAGGCCTGTAGTAAAGCTAGAGATCCAGCTCGGTGACCTCACTACTGTCTCCGAGTTCTCCCTCAAGGACAGGACGAAGATGGATTTCCCGATCCTGATCGGGAGAACCTTCCTTATTGACAACGCGGTGATCGATGTCTCGAAGAGATCTATCCAGAAGCGCCTCAAGGCCGAGAATGTCGGAAGCAGCAAAAAGGTGGAAGCCGTGGCCGAGGAAACGGACGATGATGTCTCCTCGGGGAAAAAGCAGTCAAAGAAGTCCCAGCCCCAGCTTAAGAACAGGCCTGCCAAGTAAGCGGCGGGCCGCGGCAGGGCCTGGCAGATTACACGATGCCTGCAGATGACGGAAATCAGATGGACAGGCATTTTTTCAGAGAAAATTCCTATGGTATCACGCGGATCTTACTATTTTCTGGTTGCATTTCTCTTCGTCCTCGGAATCGGGCTGATGTGCTACAGGCACTTTGCCTTTGAGGTGCCCTGGTTCCCAGGAACGATGAGATCGGTCTGGTCTGTCGAGGCAAGGGTTGAGTTCGATCCGGCCGAGAACGAGCCTGTGACAGTGAAGCTGACCGTGCCCGGCACACAGGACGGCTACACCGTGCTCTCGGAGTCATCCGCGAGCCCTGACTACGGCTTTTCCTTCAAGAAGTCGCGCGGGCAGAAGATCGCCGTCTGGACAACAAGAAGCGCCAGCGAGCACCAGGTTCTCTACTACAAGATGAACGTGCTCGAAGACCCCAATGCAACCGTCAGCTCACAGATCCCTGTACCGAGAACTGACACCTCCATCGTCGAGTCTGACGCCAATCTCAAGATCCTGAACAACATCATCCAGAACGCAAGGGAGAAGTCCGCCGATGCCATCTCCTTCACCCAGGAGCTGGTGCAGATCCTGAACACATCGGATCAGGAGACCGCGCTTCTCAAGAAGAACGGCAACAGGAGCCGGCTCATCGTTAAGATGCTTGACATCGCGGACGTCCCCGCCAGGGTCGTAAGAGGCCTCCAGCTCAAGGACAAGAGAAGAAGACAGAGCCTCATCGAATATGTCGAGGTTTACCAGGACGGGAAGCCCGAGCTTATCAACCCTGATACCGGCGAGGCCGGCAACCCGAAGGATTTCCTTCTCTGGGAATACAGCTCGCAGCCCCTTCTCGAGCTCAAGGGCGGCTCGCACTCCGCAGTTTATTTCTCCATGATCGAGAACCACGTTTCGGTAAAGACCGCCATCCAGAGCAAGTTCGCCCACACCGAGCTCCTCAACTTCTCGGTTGACTCGCTGCCGATTGAGGAGCAGTCGATGTTCAAGCAGATCCTGCTCCTCCCGATCGGTGTCCTCATCGTGGTCTTCCTCAGAATCATCGTCGGGATCAAGACCTCCGGAACGTTCATGCCGGTACTTATCGCGATGGCCTTTGCCCAGACCAGCCTAGGAGTAGGCCTCATCGGCTTCCTAACCATAGTGAGCATCGGACTCATCATCAGGTTCTACCTCGCAAGGCTGAACCTCCTGCTTGTCGCGCGAATCTCGACAGTGATAATCGTGGTCATAGGCATAATCTCCTGCCTTGCGGTCGTGACCTACAAGATGGGTCTTGCCGACGGCATGAAGCTCACCTTCTTCCCGATGATCATCATCTCCTGGACCATCGAGCGTCTTTCCATCATCTGGGAGGAAGAGGGCTCGCATGAGGTTGTCGTACAGGGTCTCGGCTCGCTCTTCACCGCGATCATCGCCTACCTTGCCATGAACAGCCTGTTCATCCAGCACGTCACCTTCAACTTCCTCGGGCTGCAGCTCGTCATCCTCGCCGGCATCCTGCTCATGGGCAACTACACCGGATACAGGCTTACCGAGCTCAAGCGCTTCAAGCCGGTTGCCGACGAGATTGAGCTCATGAGCGAAAAGAAGTCTTCTGACGATGCGGACGAAGGCAGCGGTGCTGACAGCGCTGACAGGAAGTGATGATATGTGGCAATTTCTGAAGAATTACACATCCCCGCGGAAGCTTGCCGCCATCGGCATCATGGGAATGAACCAGCGCAACTGCCTCTACATCAGCAGGTACAATCCCAGGAACCTCTACCCGCTGGTGGACAACAAGCTTCTGACGAAGAAGATTGCGCAGAAGAGCGGAGTCACCGTGCCGAAGCTCATCGGCTTCATCAGGCACCAGTACGAGGTGAGGAACTTCGAGACGCTGGTGAAGAGCCGCGCGAGCTTCTGCATCAAGCCGGCGCACGGCTCAGGCGGAAAGGGCATTCTCGTCATAGTGGACTCGCATGACGGCTCCTACATCAAGCCGAACGGCGATGCCCTCAGCGTCTCGGACATCGAGCGCCACATCACCAATATCCTCGCTGGGCTTTTCTCCCTCGGCGGGAAACCGGACATTGTCCTCATCGAGGAGCTGATCCATTTCGACAATGTCTTCGAGAACTACACCTACGAGGGCGTTCCCGACACCCGCGTCATACTGCTTAAGGGCTACCCCGTCATGTGCATGATGCGCCTTTCGACTGCCGCCTCGGACGGCAAGGCGAACCTCCACCAGGGAGCGGTCGGAGTCGGCATAGACGTGAGGACCGGACGCGCCGTAAGGGCCGTGCAGTACGGCCGCCCCATCGAGAACCATCCTGACACCGGCAACAAGCTTCTTGATCTCAAGGTGCCGCAGTGGATAAAGGTCCTGACCCTCGCGTCATCCTGCTACGAGATGTCCGGGCTCGGCTACATCGGCTGCGACATTGTGCTCGACAAGGACAAGGGGCCGATGCTGCTCGAGCTCAACGCGAGGCCCGGTCTCGCGATACAGATTGCAAACGCCGCGGGACTCCTGCCGCGCCTCAGGAAGGTCGAGAGGCTCGTCGAGTCAGATGTCCGCATGACTCCGGCGGAAAGGGTCGAGTGGTCGAGGAAGGAGTTCGGCGTCTACGAGAGCGACGACTGAAATCCTTTCAGAAGGCGGCTCTGAGCCATGAGCCCTGATGCCGCCCTCCCTTGTATCCCCCTTGGCCGCAAATTCCCTGATGACCGAGTCCCGGGACATCGCCGCACCTGCTCACCCTCTTCTTTCTCTTCCCGGCGTCTTTACAATATCCTGCCAAATATTAGTTTGGCATAAGCACCGTTTTCGGTTAAAATATTCTAAATTTTCCCGGCTCGTTATGCAGTTTATACGATAATGATCCAAGCGGTCCCCGGGATACGCAAATCCAGTTCTTAACTAAGGAGATGGCTGACAAAAACCGAGTTATTCTCTGTTACAGCCGTGGTTTTTTATGAAAAAAACAAAGATTGTCTGCACCATCGGACCCAAGTCCGAGAAAAAAGAGGTTCTTGCCAAGGTTCTTGCAGCCGGCATGAACTGTATGCGTCTTAACTTTTCCCATGGTGACTTTGAGGAACACGGCGGACGTATAATCAGACTTCGCGCCCTTATGGCAGAGACCGGAAAGACCTGCGCAATCCTCCTTGATACCAAGGGACCTGAGATCAGAACCGGCGCAATGGAGAACGGAGAGGATGTCACCCTCGAGGCCGGACAGGACTTCACCCTCACCACCAGGGATGTCGTCGGCAACAAGACCATCACCTCCGTAACCTACAAGGATCTGCCCCATGACCTCAAGCCGGGCGACACCGTCCTCCTCGATGACGGCCTCATTGCCCTCACCGTCAAGGACTGCACCGACACCGACATTCACTGCACCGTTCAGAACAGCCAGGTTCTCGGCGAGCACAAGGGCGTAAACCTCCCCAACATCAAGACCCATCTCCCTGCCCTTGCAGAGAAGGACAAGAACGACCTGATCTTCGGCTGCGAGCGTGAGGTTGACTTCATTGCCGCATCCTTCATCCGCAAGAAGGAAGACGTTCTCAGCATCCGCAAGTTCCTCGACGATCACGGCGGAAAGAACATCAAGATCATCTCCAAGATTGAGAACCAGGAAGGCATCGACAACTTCGACGAGATCCTCGAGGTTTCCGACGGCATCATGGTTGCCCGCGGCGACATGGGCGTTGAGATCCCTATCCAGGACGTTATTTTCCATCAGAAGAGCATCATCAGGAAGTGCAACAAGGCCGGCAAGTTCGTCATCACCGCCACCCAGATGCTTGACTCCATGCAGAAGAACCCCCGTCCTACCCGCGCTGAGGCAGGCGACGTTGCGAACGCCATCCTCGACGGCACCGACGCAGTAATGCTTTCCGGCGAGTCCGCAAAGGGCAAGTACCCTGTAGAGGCTGTCCGCATGATGAACACCATCTGCGAGAGAACCGATCCTGAGGTATTCGTACGCCTTGACATCGCTGAGAAGAGCTTCGTCAAGGAGCACATCACCCAGGCTGTCTGCCGCGGCGCTGTAAAGACTGCAGAGACCACCGATGCAGCCCTCATCATCGTTGCCACCAGGGAAGGCAAGTCCGCACTTGCAGTTCGCAAGTTCTTCCCCCAGGCCCCGATCCTGGCAATCACCCCGAACGACAAGGTTGCAAAGCAGCTCTGCCCGGTCAAGGGTGTTACCCCCTATGTAATCGACGAGCATTTCGCCCACACCGATGAGTTCTTCCGCATCGGCAAGGAGATTGCACTCAAGCTCGGCCTTGCCAAGGTCGGCGACCGCGTTGTCATGGTTTCCGGAGCTCTTGTTCCGAGCGGAACCACCAACACCGCATCCGTACACGTTCTGTAATACAGGAACCGTGCACTGAAGACGAAAGGAGCCTCCGGGCTCCTTTTTTTTATGCCTGAATTCCGTGATTAGAGCAGATTCACGTGCTGCGTGGAACGGCGTGGCAGCTGCGGAAGGCAGGAAAGAAGAGGGAGAAGAGGAAATGAAAGGGAAGAAAAGAGGAAGAGAAAAAAGAAAGGAATAACGGGCAGGACAGGATTATTCCGTGAAATACGAGAAGAGCCGCCCCGCCTCATCCTCAGCAGGCTCAAAGCCGCTCATCACGCAGACTCCGGCAAGCATTGCCGGAATCTCATTGTAGAAAACCACCGGTATATAGCGCCTTCTCCAGACGGGAACCGAGCATTCGCCCCAGATCTTCTTGAGATTCCTTGAATGTGCCCTGCCTGAGGGCCGGAGAACGAGGCTCCCCGGAAGTCCGAAACGCACTGTCACTTTCTCGCCCTGATGCGGCGCCCTCGCCGAGAGAGCATCCGGAGGAACATTGTCCTTAAGATCAGTGATTGAGAGCGTGCAGTCTGGAAGCTGAACTGTTTTCCTGAAACCCTTCTCAGCCGTGAAGTCCCGGGGAACTTCAGGGTATTCCCTTATATTGAAGAGCTCACCCCGGAAGCGCACCGCTATGCCGCCCTCCCACCTGAGCTCCGGAACGCCGTCAGAGCCGGCCTCCGCGACCTCATCAAAAACAGAAATAAGGAAGTTATACGACGGCGGGACGCTTCCCTTCAGGAAATAGAACCGGCGCAGCGTGTTTCTCCTCCGCACGAGTGAGAGCTCCCCGAGCCGGCTGATAATGAGACCGCCGGTTGCGGGATTGACAGCCGCAGAGAGATCATCGTCCGCAACCTCGTCGAGGAGCTCGGAGGACTCGGCGCAGATTTCCGAGGTTCGCTTAAGGGATTCCCGGAAGCCGCTCCAGCGCGCGGTGAGAAGCGGCAGGATCTCAAGCCTTAAGAAGTTCCGGTCATAACCGGTGTCGGAGTTGCTCTCGTCGGTCACGAAATCAATTCCGCGCGCGCCGAGGTAGCCTAGAAGCTCCTGCTTCGTCACGGAAAGGAGCGGCCTTACGAGGAACCCTCCCGCGAACTTCTGAACCGGCCCCATCGCGGCAAGGCCCCTGACGCCCGAGCCGCGCCGGAGGGCAAGTAGGACAGTCTCGGCGAGATCATCGAGATGGTGGGCTGTCACGAGGGCCGTGCCTGTATCAGGAACAAACGGCGCAAGCACTCCGTACCTCTGCTCCCTCGCCTCTGCCTCGAGGCTGGTCCTCGGCTTTTTCCTCACCTCAACATGGCAGGACTCGAACCTGACATTGAGCTCTTCCGCCCTTTTCCTCGCAAAATCCTCCCACTCCCCGGCATGCGGGCTTATGCCGTGGTGGACATAGACTGCGGTGATCCCGATGCCGGTTCCGGCAAACTCCCTGACGCAGAGGTCAAGGAGCGCGGAGCTGTCCGGCCCGCCGCTGAACCCGATGACGAGACTGCGGACGGTTTGAGGAAGAATTTTATGAATGGAGGCGGAAAAAGCCGCTCTGACCTTTTCCGCCTCCTGCTCTGGATCTGGGGATCTCTGCATGGAGCCTTTTTACTCGGAAGTCTCAAAGACGCCGAACTTCATGAGGCGGTCGTAGCGCTGCGCTGCGAGCTCATCTGGGGAGAGCTTCCTCAGCTCCTCGAGATCACGTGACAGGCACTTGTGGAGGCTCTCGGCTGCGGCGTCATAGTCACGGTGAGCGCCGCCCAGGGGCTCGTCAATCACAGTGTCGACGAGATCAAGCGACTTCAGATCGTGCGCAGTCATATGCATAGCCTCGGCTGCGACCGCTGCCTTCTCGGCATCCTTCCAGAGGATCGAGGCACAGCCTTCCGGGGAAATTACCGAGTAGGTGGAGTACTGCATCATGTTGACACGGTTGCCGACGCCGATGGCAAGCGCGCCGCCGGAGCCGCCCTCGCCGATTACGGTGCAGACGGTCGGGACCTTAAGCGCTGACATCACCTGGATGCTCTTCGCGATTGCCTCGGCCTGCCCTCTCTCCTCGGCGCCGACTCCTGGGTAGGCGCCCGGAGTGTCAATGAAGGTGAATACCGGCATGCTGAACCTTTCGGCAAGCTTCATGACACGCACCGCCTTGCGGTAGCCCTCGGGCCTCGGCATTCCGAAGTTGTAGCGGATCTTCTCCTGGGTATCGCGGCCCTTCTGCTCGCCGATTACCGCGCAGGGCTCGCCGTCGAGCCTCGCTATGCCGCAGAGGATTGACGGATCGTCGGCGAATGCCCTGTCTCCCGCGAGCTCCTCGAAATCGGTGAAGATCCTGGAAACATAGTCTTTGGTATAAGGGCGCATCGGGTGCCTGGCGAGCCGGCAAATCTGCCATGCGTCAAGATTTGAAAAAATCTTTCTGGTAAGCTCAACGTCTTTCTGATTCAGGAGCGCAATCTCTTTGGAAAGGTCAACGCCTTCCACTCCCTCGCTTACCTGCTCGCTTACATGCTTCAGTTCTTCAATTTTCGCGAGCAGCTCCACTATCGGTTTCTCAAAATCCAGGTAATTCAGTGCATTCATAAATTTAAGTCCTCAGAATTTCAATGAAACGCTGTCTTTGCCGAACAGAAGCCTGACTCCATTGAGAAATTCATCTGATGGATCAACACGGCACGGATCCGGTTCCATGATAATTCGCGCATTCGCGATATGGTAACATAACTCAAGGGGAAACGGCCCGTTCCTGAACTTAAGAATGAGATCCCTGAGCGCCTTTGCCCGGTCTTTGGTCAGAAGGCTGTCATCAATGTCGACCCTGAGTCCCTTCGCGTACTCCCTGCGCGCCTGCTCGATGTCAATGATGTTCACGGCCTGCATGACGGTCTGGCCGTTCGTGTTCTGGTAGGTGCTGAGCTTCGTTGTTCCGGTCGCGATGATGATCTTTCCGACCTGGAAATACTCCTCGAACTCGTCGACGTGGTCAAACATGGAGATCTCCATTGTGCCCGAGGAGTCATCAATTGTGGCGAAAGCCATGGGGCGTCCTGACTTCGACTTCATCACGCGCGCCTCCTGCACGTAGCCCCCGATCATCCAGGTCCTGTTCCGGTTGAACTTGTCGTTCGGCGGAACCTGCGAGATGGGGGTCGTGTGGTAGCGGGAGAGCTCGTCGAGATACTGCACGAGCGGATGGCCGGTAAGGTAGAGCCCGACAGCCTTCTTCTCTCCGTCAAGTATGGTCTGCTCGGGCCACTCCGGGACTTTGAGGAAGTCAGGCCTTGTCGGATCAACCGAGAACGAGTCGGAGAAGAGATCTCCCTGTCCGGTGCTGCGGTTGTCGCGCTGCCTTGCCGCATAGTCAAGCGCGACGGGAAGCGTCGCAAGGAGCACGGCCCTCTTCCCCTCCTGCTCAACGAGGGTCCCTCTGCCTCCCCTGCCCCAGAGCCCGTCGAGCGCTCCGCTCTTCACGAGGAGCTCGAGCACGTTCCTGCTGACCTTCGAGAGGTCAATCCTGTTGCAGAAGTCAAAGAGATCCTTGTACGGCCCGTTTTTGTCCCTCTCGGAGATTATCGCCTCCACCGGCCCCTGGCCGACGCCCTTGATGCCCATGAGGCCGTAGACTATCGCGCCGTTCTCGTTCACGGAGAACTGGGCCCGGCAGCAGTTCACATAGGGAGGGAGCACATCTATACCGAGTCTCTTGCACTCCTTGAGGAACATCATCATCTTCTCGATGTTCTCGTTGTCCGAGGTCATGTTGGCCGCGATGAACTCCGCGGGGAAATGGGTCTTGAGCCAGAGCGTCTGGTAGGCGACCAGCGCATAAGCCGCCGAGTGCGACTTGTTGAAGCCGTAGCCCGCGAACTTCTCCACGATATCGAAGATGTGCCCGGCGAGATCGCGGGTGTTCTTGCCCTCGGTTGACTCGCCCCACTTCTTCACCGCGCCGTCCACGAATATCGCGCGGTGCTTGACCATCTCCTCCTTGATCTTCTTGCCCATGGCGCGGCGGAGGAGGTCTGCGCCGCCCAGGGTGTAGCCCGCGAGCTGCTGGGCTATCTGCATTACCTGCTCCTGATACACGACCACGCCGTAGGTGGGCTTCAGCGCCTCCTCGAGGCAGGAGTGCTGGTAGTCAGGCTGCGGGTAGGCAATCTTCTCAAGGCCGTGCTTTCTGTTTATGAAGTTGTCGACCATGCCGGAGTCAAGGGGGCCCGGGCGGAAGAGCGCTACGAGAGCGATGATATCGTCGAAGCAGTCAGGCTTGAGCTTGGCGATGAGGTTCCTCATGCCGGGAGACTCGAGCTGGAACACCGCGACAGTCTGGCAGGCGAGGAGGTTCTCGAAGGAGTCGTGATCATCAAGGCTGATGGAGTCAAGCGAGAACAGGGGCTTCCCCTCGCGCTTCAGGCGGAGGTTGATCATGTCGAGCGCCCACTTGATGATGGTGAGCGTCTTGAGCCCGAGGAAGTCGAACTTCACGAGGCCGACCTCCTCGACGTCGTGCTTGTCGAACTGCGTCACGGGCTGCGATCCGTCCTTCTCGCAGATGAGAGGTGCGAAGTCCGTGATGAGGGTCGGCGATATGACTATGCCTCCCGCGTGCTTGCCGTAGCTCTTCGTGACGCCCTCGAGGCTCAGCGCCACGTCGATGAGGTAGCGGTTCTTCTCGTCGGTCTCGTAGATGTGCTTGAGCTTGGGCTCAGCCTCCAGGGCCTGCCTGATGGTGATGTCAACGGGCTTTGAGGGGATGAGCTTCGCGATGTTGTCAGCCGCCGTGTAGGAATATCCTAGCGCGCGCCCGGCGTCCTTGATCGCGGCCTTTGCTGCCATGGTGCCGAAGGTGATGATCTGGGAGACCGCGATGTAGGGAGGCGTGTAGCCGAGCTTCGAGCAGCTGTGGGTGTGCTCGCCGCCGAAGGGCTTGTCAAGCTTTTTGTTCTCGTTATGGTAGTAGTCGAAGTAGATCTCCGGATTGAAGGTCTTGGCCTGGTTCGCCTCAATCTCGTCAATGTCTGCAGGGGTGTAGTACTCCTTCACATGCCTGATGATGTCGCCGCGACGCGCCTGGCACATGTCGACATCGAAGTCCGGCATCGAGACTCGCTCCGGGTTGAGGAAGCGCTCGAAGAGGAGGTCGAAGCGGAGAGGATCAAGATCGGTTATCTGAATGCAGTAGGCGACGAGGGATCCCGCGCCCGAGCCGCGCCCCGGGCCGATGGGGATGCCGTTGTCCTTAGACCACTGGATAAACTCCATCACGATGAGGAAGTAGCCGGGGAAGCCCATCTCGATGATGATCTTGAGCTCTTTGCGGAGTCTTTCCTTGTAGCGCGGCATCTGCTTCTTCCTCTCCTCCGGATCGGGGTAGAGGAACTTCATCCTCCAGAAGAAGCCCTTGACGGTCTTTCTTATAAGCGCGCTCTTCTGGGAGTGCTTGGTCTTGTACTGCGGCAGGAAATAGTGTCCGGTCCTGATGGCGACGCTGCAGCGCCTCGCGATCTCGACCGAGTTCTCGAGGGCCTCCGGGACGTCGCTGAAGAGCTCGCACATCTCCTCCTCGGTCTTCAGGTACTGCTCCGGGCTGAAGCGCTTCGGCCTTCTCGGATCGGCCATGACGTAGCCGTCATGGAGCGCGACTCGGATCTCGTGGGTCTGGAAGTCCTTTTTGTCAAGGAACATGCAGTCGTTGGTCGCGACAACCGGGAGATCCTCCCGGAGCGCAGCGTCAAGCTCGAGGTCGTTGCACCTTTCCTCGTCAGGGCGCCCGGTGCGGATGAGCTCAAGGTAGTACCTGTCGGGGAAGTACTTCTTGTAGAACGCTATCCTCTCGGCGGCCTTCTCCCGGTCGCCCTGCAGGAGGAAGCAGCCGACATCGCCCTCGCGTCCGCCCGAGAGCATGATGACGCCCTCTGAGTAGTCCTTCAGCCAGTCAAACTCGACAGCCGCGAAGTCGTGCCCCGGGAGATAGCCCCGGAGGTAGGCGCGCGACACCAGATCGAAGAGGCAGCGCCTCCCGGTGTCGTTCATGGCGTAGGCGCACTGGCGGAACACCCTGTTCTCGCCCGCGTCATGGATGTTGAGCTCCACCGAGCAGATGGGCTTCAGCCCCGCGCCGTCGCCCTTCGGATCCTCGGTGAGCTTCACCAGGGTGCAGAAGTTCATCGTGTCCGTTATGGCGATGGCAGGGAAGCCGAGCCCCTTGCCGCCGGCCTTCTTCATGATTTTCCGGATGTCATTAAGGCCGTTTACCATCGAGCAGTCTGAGTGCATGCGTAGATGGACAAACTTGAAGTCGCGCGGCATTTAGTTCTCCAGGAGAAGTTTCTTCACGGGGCCGAATGATCTGCGGTAGCCCGCGATAAGGCCGTATTTCTGAATTGCGGCAAGATGGTCTTTAGTCGGGTAGCCCTTGTGTTTTGCGAAGCCGTACTCCGGGTGCAGCCGGTCGAGCTCCAGCATCTCGTGATCACGGGTGACCTTGGCGATTATCGAGGCGGCGCTTATTTCAGGGACGAGCGCGTCGCCCTTCACGACTGCCATCGAGCTGTAGTCCCACTTCGGGAGGCGGTTCCCGTCGACAAGCACGAGCTCCGGCCTCAGACCGAGGGCGTCGACGGCCCGCTTCATGGCGAGCATGGTTGCCTGCAGGATGTTGAGCGAGTCGATTTCAGCGGGGCTCGCGCGCCCCACCGAGACACAGAGGGCCTTTTCCATAATCTCATGGTAAAGGACCTCCCTCCTGTGCTCGGTGAGCTTCTTGGAGTCCCTGAGCCCCTCAACGGGGCTCCGGCTGTCGAGGATGACAGCCGCAGTCACGACATTCCCCACGAGAGGCCCCCGCCCGACCTCGTCCACGCCGCAGACGAGGTGGACGGAGGGATCAAGCGGATAGGAAAAGCCCTGCTCTCCTTCCATGGTCAGTTGCCCTGGGCGGAGCCGCTCTTCCCGATATTGAGGAGGGGAACAACGGAGCTGCCGCCCTCGCCTGACGCGACAACAGTCTGCGGCACGCTGCCGTCCCACTTCTCTGCGATGGTGAGATCGACAAGCTCCTTGTTGTTCCTGAGCGCGTCGCCCTTGAGCTTGATTGCGTCTGCCTCAGCCTTGGCCTGGACGGTGATCCTGTAGGCCTCGGCGTCAGCCTGAAGCTTGATTGCCTTGTTCTCGGCCTCGGCCTGGGCAACCTGCTTCTGGGACTCGATCTGGACCTTCTGCAGCTCGTTCCTCGCGGTCTCGACCTCCTGCTTCTTCTGGGCGGTCTGCTCGATTATGCTCTCGTAGTTCTTCGAGAAGTTGACGTCCTCAAGCTGGATGGAGAGGATCTTTACCGGGTATTCCTTGAGCTGCTCCTCCATGATCTGGGCGATGGAGTGATCAAGCTTCGCGCGGTCCTGCACGATGGTCACAGCGGTGTACTGGCCGAGGATGGTCTTGGTCGACTGCTGCACCACGGGGGAGATGACGGTATGGAAAATGTTGTCCGAGACGCCGGTGCCGAAATACTTGTACACCTGGTCAATCTTGTCCGCGTCATAGCTCCAGGTGATGGACAGGCGGTAGCTCTCGATGATCTGCTGATCGAAGGAGTATGCCGACAGGACCGGCTGGTTCGCGAGCGCGCCCTCGCCGCGGCCGAAGGTTGCCTTCTGCACCCTGACATTGAACTTCTTCACGGTCTGGACGAAGGGGATCTTCATATGCAGTCCCGGATCAGCTGTTCTGGAAATTTCGCCGAAAGTAAGCACGACTGCCTTCTCTCCGGCATCTACAGTAAAGAAGGAGCCTGTTCCTGCCGCGATGAGGAGGATCAGTGCGATGAACGCGATGAAGATCTTGAGTCCGGTGTCGATTCCGAGCTTCTGATTTGCATTAACCATATTTAGTCTCCGGCTTGCGCCTCTTCTGGATTAGTCTGGTGTCCGTTCAGATTTTAACCGCCTTCGGCCAGCCTGACAATACTCTCTGCGGCCCTCTGCCCGGCATTCTGCCGGAGCTCCTCATGCATCGAGCGGAAGTCCCCGAGGAGCCTCGCGAGGCCCTCAGGATCATCAAGGATTCTCACCGCCTCTGCCGCGGCATTCTCCCCGGTGCACTCCCGCTGCACGAGCTCCGGCACGATTTTCTCCCCCCTGAGGAGGTTCGGGAGCCCGTAGGTCCTGGTCTTGAGGATGAGGTGAAGGATAAGCTCGGTGACGGGGCTCACCTTGTATAGGATCACCATCGGGCGCCCCACCAGCATGCACTCGAGCGTCGCGGTGCCCGAGGAGAGGAGTACAAGATCGGCTGCCTGCATGCACTCCCTCGCCCGGCGGTCATAGAGATGCAGGGACTTTCCGATAAGCTCCTTCTCCGGATATTTTTCCAGGATCTGAAGGAACTGCGCTTTCCTCTTCTCCGATACGAGCGGCACCGTGAACTCGGCTTCGGGATATTTTCTTTTGAGGATGCAGGCGGCCTCAAGGAGGACCGGCGTAAGGTATCCGACCTCGGCGCTGCGGCTCCCGGGGAGGAGCGCGAAGACCATGCCGCCACTTTTAAGCCCGAGAGCCGCGCGCGCTGTCTCCCGGGGATTCCCGAGCGGGATCGCGTCCGCAAGGGTGTGACCGATGAACTCGGCCCTGAGGCTGAACCTGTCGTAGAACGCCTTCTCGAAGGGGAGGAAGCAGAGCACCAGATCAAGCGCCCTTTTCATCCTGTAGACCCTTTTCTGGCGCCAGGCCCAGACCGAGGGGCTCACGTAATGGACGGTCCTGACTCCGGCAAGGTGCGTCTTCTCCTCGACGTAAAGGTTGAAGTCCGGAGCGTCAATCCCGACCAGGACGTCGGGCCTTCTGGTCCTTGTGACATAGCCCGTGATGAACTTCCTGAGGGAGAGAATGGACGGGAGCTTCTTCAGGACCTCAGAAAAGCCCATGACCGAGAGCTCGTCGATTGATCTCACCCTCTCGCAGCCCGCTTTCTCCATGAGGGGCCCCGTGATGCCGTAGATCTCGGCATCCGGCCTCAGGCGGAGGATTTCCTCCGCAAGGTTCGCCCCGAGCGTGTCGCCCGAGGGCTCGCCCGCGAGAAGCGCGATTCTGAGATGCCTGCCTGCTGCGCTGCCATTGGGCACGCCTGCAGTCTCCGGCTCTGTCTGAGACTGTTCTTGATGGTTAACTGGCATATGAAACTGCCCGGATAATTGAATTACATGCCATGCCGGGCGGCTCAGGCCTGATGCATGGCTCTTTGTTCCTGCCCCGCAGAGGAGACGCGGAGCAGGAGCGGATCAGCGGATGATTCCGCGTTCAGAGACTTTGATGAAGTCCACAAGGGGCTTTACGCAGGGGAACTCCTCGATCATGCCCTCGAGTTTGACGAGAGCCTCCTTGATCTGGAGATCCTCACGGTAGATGATCCGGTAGGCCCGGCGGATCGCCATGATCTCGGCGGAGGTGAAGCCTCTCCTCTGCAGACCGACCACGTTGACGCCGAAAGGCTTGGCATAATGCCCGGCTGCCATGACATAGGGCGGGACATCCATGTTGAGAGCTGCCATTCCGGCAATGAAGGCATGGTCGCCGACGCGTCCGTGCTGGTGGATTGCGGCAAGGCCGCCGAATATCACCCAGTTGCCGATATGGACATGCCCGGCAAGGGTCGCGTTGTTGGCAAAGATGCAGTCATCGCCCACGCGGCAGTCATGCGCCACATGGGAGTTGATCATGAACAGGTTCCTCGAGCCGACCCTGGTGATGCCCTCGTCCTGTACGGTGCCGCGGTGCATCGAGCAGTGCTCGCGTATGACGTTGTCATCGCCTATTTCGAGGAAGGTCCGCTCGCCGGCATACTTCTTGTCCTGGCAGTCCTCGCCGATGGAGGCGAACTGGAAGATCCTGTTCCGGCAGCCGATTTTTGTCGGTCCCTTGATTACGCAGTGGGAGCCGATCACGGTGCCCTCGCCGATTTCGACTTCCTTTCCGATGTATGTCCACGGACCGACAGTGACTCCGGCACCGAGTGTCGCGCCGTCCTCAACTATCGCGGTCTGGTGAATCCTTGCACTTGAATCTATCATGTCGCGCTATCAGATCTTAACTTTGGCACACATAAGCTCGGCGGAGCAGACAACATTGCCGTCAACCGATGCCACTCCGGTGAATCTTGCGATTCCCCTGCGCTCCTTCAGATACTCGACGTCGAGCACCATCTGATCACCGGGGATTACCGGCTTGCGGAACTTGGCGTTCTCAACCGAAGCGAAATAGTAGAGCTCGTCAGCATTGGGCTTGCCGACCATGGTGAATGCCAGGATGCCGGTTGCCTGGGCCATTGACTCGAGGATGAGGACTCCGGGAAGGACCGGCTTGACGGGGAAATGCCCCTGGAAGTACGGCTCGTCGTAGGAGACGTTCTTTATCGCCCTTAAAGTCTTCTTCTCATCACTGATGGTGTAGTCGAGTACTCTGTCTACCAGCAGGAACGGAAAACGGTGCGGCAGCAGCTCCATGATCTGCTGTATGTCAATGCGCTTAATTTCTTCAGTCAAATCCATCACCCAATATAATCAGCCGGCACCTGCCGGAAATGTTTTAAAAACGGAAAACAAAAGGAGCAGCATGAGTTTATCATACTGCACCTCTGTAAAAACCAACGGACCTATCAATATTTTATCAGACTGCGCATTTTTCATGCAGCAGGCCGTCAGTTTCCCTCTTCTGCGAGCTTCTCGAGATGAGCGACGCGCCTGAAGAGATCATCGAGCTCGCTGAAGCGCACCGCATTGCGCCGCCATTTCTTCTCTGGGTGTGCGACGGTCGCAGAGCCCCAGACCGTGCCGGACTTCCTGATGCTTGCCGCAACGGAGGTGCCGCCCGCGATCGTGACCTGATCCGCGATGCTGATATGCCCCGCGAACACGCTTCGCCCGCCGATTATGCAGTACTTCCCGATGGTGACGCTGCCAGCAACGACGGTTGCGCCGGCCATGGCAGTGCCGTAGCCGATGTGATCGTTGTGGGCGATCTGGCAGAGATTGTCGATGATGACATTGCTCTCGATGACAGTGTCGTCAACGGCGCCCCTGTCAACACAGGTGTTCGCCCCGATCTCGACGCGGTCGCCGATGGTGACGGAGCCGAGCTGCGGGATCTTGACCCACTCGCCGCGCTCGTTCGCGTAGCCGAACCCGTCAGAGCCGATTACCGCGCCTGACTGGAACAGGCAGTGCGATCCGATCCGGACATTGTGGTAGATGCTGACGCCTGACCAGAGCTTCGTGAAGCTCCCGACCGAGGCGTTCTTCCCGATGAAGCAGTTGGCGCCGATCGAGACACTGTCCCCGATTACTGCGCCGTCCTCGATTACGGTGCCCGGGCCGACCGAGACTCCCTTGCCGAGCTTTGCAGAGTGGGAAATCACCGCCCTATCCGAAATCCCCTCCGCGGGGAGAGGTGTGGTGTCAAGAATCTGCGCCGCCTTCGCGAAGCCCACGTATGGATCATTCATGACAAGCGCCGTCGTTTTGCAGTGCTCCAGATCATCCTTGCGGATGATCACTGCGCCGGCGCCGGTCTTCGAGAGATCCTCGCGGTACTTGGAGTCGGAGAGGAAGCTGAGCTCGTCCTTTCCGGCCGTCACAAGATTCCCGATGCGCCAGATGACCGCACCGGGATCCCCGTGAAGCTCAGCCCCGAGTTTTTCAGCAAGCTCCTGAGCTGTGATGCTCATGGCTTACTTGTCCTTGCTGACCATCTGGATGACCTGGTCAGAGATGTTGATCCCGTCAACTGCATAGGCAACAGAGGTTCCGGAGAGAACGATGTCGTAATGGTTGGCCTTGGCGATCTTCTCGATTGCGGTCTGGACCTTGTCAAGGATCTTCTGGTTCTCGGCATTCGCTGCGCGGCGGCGGTCCTCCTCAAGTGCCTGTCCCTTGAGACGGTACTCGGATGATACCTCGGCAAGCTTCCTCTGGGTCTTGGTGTACTCGGCCTGGCTCATGGTGCCGCCGTCACGGGTGAGCTTGTCCTGAAGGGACTTGCCCTGGTCTGCGAGTCTCTCGACTTCCTTGACCCTGGAGCTGAACTGGCTCTGAAGCCTTGCGTCAGCAGCCTTGGTCTGAGGCAGCTCGGAAATAATCTGCGGAAGGTTGATTACGGCAATCTTGGTGTCAGCCTCTGCTGCGCCGGCAACTCCCAGCGCAACTGCTCCGGTAAGAGCAGCAGTCAACAGCTTGTTCATTTCTACTCCTTGTATCCGGCCGGAACCTGTTCCGGACCGGTTATCTGTAAATAAAATATCGTCAGAATGTTCTTCCCATGCTGAACGAGAAGTTCTCCATCCGGTCGCCGTCACGCTTCTTGACCGGGAAGGCATAGGTGAAGGTCAGAGGGCCGACAGGAGAGATCCACTGGATAGAGAATCCGGCGGATGACCTGTAGTACCACGGATCGGACATGTCGTAGACGTAGTCGCAGTTGTACATGCACTGCTCGTAGTTGTCCGGATCAAACTTGGTGTCCCACACGTTTCCGATATCGAAGAACATCGAGGTCCTGATCTGATCCTTGTAGTTCTCCGAGACAAACGGGGTCGGGACGATGAACTCTCCGGTGGCCGCGTACATCGCATTGCCGCCGACCGCGGTCTTGGTGCCGATGGCGCTGGTGTTGCCGTAGTAGTCAACCTGGTAGATGGCCTTCGGTCCGACCGAGTTGTTCCTGAAGCCCCTTACCCAGAGATCGCCTCCGAGGGTGTAGTTCTCGAAGAACGGCAGGATCTCGTCGCGCCCGTTCTTCTCGCCGTAGCCGTCGCCGTAGGCGCCTTTCGCGCGGAAGGCGAGCACGAACTCGTGCGAGCTCGAGAGCGGTATGTAGACCGAGGCGTTCGCGTTGACCTTGTAGTACTGCAGATCGGAGAACGGCATCGACACCTCGATGCCCGCCGACTCCTTGTTTCCTGAGGTCGGGAAGATGGCCTTGTCGAGCTCGTTCCTGGTCCAGCCGGCACCGATCTTGTAGGTGTTGAAGACCATCTCGTTGTCGTCGTTGATCTGGTCCTCGTAGATCTTCCAGAACTTCTTCATCTGGCTGTAGGCCTGGAGCTGCGAGATCAGGTTGTGCTCCCAGCCAACCGTGAAGTCGACGAAGTTGATCTCGTTCACCGGGTAGCCGACCGAGAAGTCGAGCCCGTAGGACTTCGAGCTGTAGTCGATGAGGTCGTCGTCGCCTGCCTCATAGCGCTGGTAGAAGGCACGGATGCCGAGGGCGACGCCGTCAACCGTGAAGTAGGGATCGCGGAGCTTGATCTCATACTTCCTGCTTGACTTGTTGTAGGAGAAGGTGAACTCCGCCCTGTTTCCCGTACCGAGAATGTTGTCCTGGGCGACGGTCGCCGTGAAGTTGACATGTGACACGCTGCCGTAGCCGATGTTTCCGCTGATGGAGCCGACGCGCTTCTCGTGGACCTTCACGTCGAGATCTACCGTGTCGCTTGAGGCGTCAGCCTTCTTCTCGGTGATGTCCACCTTGTCGAAGAAGCCGAGTCGGTTCAGCCTGTCCTTGGACTGCTGCACCCTGGAGTTAGAGAGCCAGGTGCCCTCGACCTGCCGGAGTTCGCGCCTGATGACCACGTCGCGGGTGGTCTTGTTGCCGTTGATGTTGATGTGCCTTACATAGAGGCGGCTTCCGGTCTGGACGTTGACGTTGAGCGCGACGGTCTTCTCCTCGTCATTGAACACGGGGAAGAACGTGACCTTGGGCTTCGCGTAGCCGTACTTGTCGATGAAGTCCTCGAGGACCTTCTCGGAATGGGCGACTCGCTGCCCGGAGTAGACATCGCCGTCCTCGATCGGGACAAGCTTCTCCATCTCGGGGAAATGCTCGGCGAACTCGCCGTTGAAGCTTATCCCCTTGACGGTGTAAACATCGCCCTCGTTGATGTAGATGGTGATGTAGACGCTCTTCTTGTCCGGGGAGAGCGAGAGATCCGCGGACTTGATCTTGAACCTCGCGTAACCGCGGTTCTTGTAGAAGTCGGTGAGGGCCTGGAGGTCCTTGTCGAGCACGCTCCTGTTGTAGTTCCTTGACTGGAAGACGTTCCACCAGGCAAGGTCGTCATTGGTGTCGAAAATCGAGAGGAGCTTCTCCTCGGTGAAGGTCTTGTTGCCGATGATGTTGATCTGGCGGACATTCGCGGTCCTGCCCTCGGCGAACTCGAATCTGATCTTGACCCTGTTTCTCGGGAGCTCGGTGACGACCGCGTTGATCCTCGCTGAGTAGTGGCCGGCGCTGTTGTAGTACTCGCGGAGGGCATGCTCGATTTCGGTGAGCACGGTGCGGTCAAGCACCTGGCCGGTCGCGATGCCGTGCTGCTTCACGACCTCGTCGAGCTGGTCCTTCTTCATGCTGTCGTTGCCGACGTACTCGATGTCGGCGATCATCGGGCGCTCCCTGACGACGATCCTAAGCACGCCGCCCTCGTCATAGAACTTCACGTCGTCGAAGTTGCCGGTCGAATAGAGCTTCTTTATGCCGCCCGAGACAGCCTCGCGGGTGAGCGTGTCGCCTACCCTGAGCGGCAGGTTTACCAGAACGGCCCCGAGCGAAACCCTCTGCAGTCCCTCTACTTTGATATCCTTGATCACACCGTCTGCGCTGGCTGAGTTTGCCGCTAAAATCAGAGTGCCAAGCAGGCCTAGAACGAATTTCCGGGACATTGTCAATTCCAGTAAACTATATCATTGAAAACAGTAAACACAGTCAGCAGCACCAGTACCGCGATGCCGAAAGACATCAGGTACCGCTGGACTTTCTCCGGCACGGGTCTGCGGAACACAGCCTCTATTGCATAGAAGAGGAGATGGCCGCCGTCAAGCACCGGCAGCGGAATCAGGTTTACGATGCCGAGGTTGACGCTGATTATACCAAGAAAACTTAAAAAATATACGACGCCCATATTGGCCGTCTCGCCGGCGCCGCGCGCGACGGCGATGGGGCCGGAGATGTTGTTGACCGGAATCGAGCCGGTGACGAGCTTCCCGAGCGTGACCCAGGTGAACTCAAGCACCTCGCCGGTCTTGCGGAAGGACATGCCTACAGACTCAAGGGGGCCGTACTTCGCGGTGATGAGGAGGCTGTCATTGCGGTCAATCGCCGGAGCGACGCCGAAATAGCCGACTCTCTTCCCCTCGTCCTCCCTGTCCTTTATGAGCACCCTGAGGGAGATTTTCTTACCGTCCCTCAGGATCTCCGTGTCGGCATAGCTGCCCGGGGCCATTCCCCTAACCTCTGAGGTGAAGGAATTCCAGTCCTTATAGGGCTTCCCGTTGAGGGAGAGAAGGCGGTCGCCTGCCCTTATGCCGGCAAGCTCGGCGCCCGAGCCTCCGGCGACAAAGGCGACCTTGTCAGTGACATCGCCGACATAGGGGGTTATGCCGATGGCAGAGAGCGGCTTCAGGTTCTGACGGTCAAGGACCCAGTCTGAGAGGTTGAGCCTTGCCTCATGAACGCCTCCCCTGCCGAGATCCTTCTGCACCGTAACGGGCACGCCGCTCTCGCCGATATGCTCGACGAGCCTGAAGATGGTGTCCTGCCAGGTCCTGACCTCCTCCCCGTCTACGCGGAGGAAGAGATCCCGGTTCTCGATGCCGGCTGCGGCCGCAGGGCTTCCCGGCGCGATGTCGGTGACGGCCGGCCTGAGCCCTGGCACTCCGATCATGAACATCAGCCAGTAGACGGCAAGCGCGAGGACAATATTGAAGAACGGGCCCATGAAGACGATGAGGAAGCGCTTCCAGACCGGCTGGAAGTTGAACTCGTGCTCGAGCTCCTCCTCCTTAACCTCGCCCTCGGTGCTGTCGAGCATCTGCACGTAGCCCCCGAGCGGGATGAGGGAAAGAGACCACTCGGTGCCGCGGCGGTCCTTAAAGGAGCAGAGCACCTTGCCGAAGCCCAGGGAGAAGCGGAGGACCTTTACGCCGCAGAGACGCGCGGTGATGAAATGGCCGTATTCATGCACTGCTATGAGGATGGCAATCGCGAAGAGGAAGCAGAGCACCGTCCAGACAACGTTCCAGACAGAGCCCAGGATCATCAGTGAATCAGTCATTGGCAGTTCCTAAATGGTGTATTTCCGGACAAGATCGGATGCGTAGGCGGAGGCCGCGCTGTCGAGCGCGAAGACATCCTCCATCGTCTCGCTCCTCTCCGACGAGAAGCGGCTCACGGTCTCCGAGCAGACCCGCACGATGTCAGTGAACCTGATCCTGCGGTCAAGGAACGCGGCGACCGCCTTCTCGTTCGCCGCGTTGAGGGCAGTCGTCGCGGACTGCCCTGACCAGCAGGAGTCAATCGCGAGCTTCAGGCACGGATAGCGGCTGAAGTCAGGCCTGATGAACTCGAGGTGCTCGATGGCGAAGAAGTCAACCGGGCCGACTCCGGAGTCTATACGGTCTGGATAGGACATGACCCGCGCGATGGGGGTTCTCATGTCGGGGTTCCCGATCTCGGCAAGCACCGCCCCGTCGCGGTACTGCACCATGGAGTGGATCATGGACTCCGGATGGATTATCACGGAGATCTGGTCATTTGAGGCGTTGAAGAGCCACTTCGCCTCGATGAACTCGAAGCCCTTGTTCATCATGGTCGCGGAGTCAACCGAAATCTTCCGGCCCATGCTCCAGGTCGGATGGGCGACCGCCTCCTCGGGCGTTATCGCGTCAAAGGTGCTGATGTCTCTCTTGCGGAACGGGCCGCCGGAGCCGGTGAGGAGAAGCTTCGACACGCCGGCGGCCTTCATGTCGCAGTACCCTATGGACTGCTGCACGATCTCCGGGAGGCACTGGAACATGGCGTTGTGCTCGCTGTCCACGGGAAGGATGACCGAATGGCTCCTCCTTGCCTCGTCAATGAAGAGGTGCCCGGTCATGATGAGTGACTCCTTGTTCGCGAGGTAGATTTTCTTACCTGCCTTGATGGCGGCAAGGGCCGGGACGAGCCCAGCCGAGCCTGAAATCGCGGCCATCACGGAGTCTGTATCAGGAAGCGAGGCGATGCTCGAGAGGACGTCATAGCCGCCCTCGACCCGGACGGAGCCCAGATCGCCCTCCGCGCGCACCAGCCTCTCAAGCTCTAATGCCGCGTCCTTGTCCGCAAGCACCGCGACATCCGGACGGAACTCCTTCACGTCACGGAACATTTTCCCGACGTTGGAGCCTGCGCCGAGCGCCTTGACCCTGAACCTCTCCGGGTTCCTCCTAATAACGTCGAGCGTGTTCTGACCGATGGAGCCTGTTGAACCGAGTACTGTTATATTCTCAACATTCATGCGGGATGCGCCTGATACTACTAAAAACAAGGACGCGCCTATTATAAACCATAACGGGCGCGTCCTTATGCATGATAAAAGGCAAGGGGCCTCAGCCGAGCAGGCTGAGAACCGCGAGGTAGACAGGGAGGGCCGCGGTGAGCGAGTCAACTCTGTCGAGCACGCCGCCGTGCCCGGGGAGCAGGCTGCTCGAGTCCTTGACCCCGGCGCTGCGCTTGAACATGCTCTCGGTGAGATCGCCCATGACCGAGAACACGATGGCTGCCGCAGAGGCACAGAGGACCGGGAGAGAATGCTCAGCGCTGAGCGAGAACGCCGCTGCGACAATGCCTGAGAGAACAATGCCGCCCGCGAGGCCCTCGACGGTCTTGCCGGGGCTGACCTTGGGGATCATGTGGTGCTTTCCGAAATTCTTGCCGGCAAAGTACGCGCCGCTGTCCGCGCACCAGACTAGGAGCATAGGATAGAGAAGGTTGAGGCCATCCGACTCAAACGGGAGCACCGGGATGTCGCCGTTCCCCGTGTGGAGTATGACCAGAGAGATGAGGAACGGCAGCAGGGTGAGCACGCCGAAGACTGACTTCAGGGATTTCGATGACTGCCACCAGGCGCTCTTCTCCGGATAGGTGAGCACCATGACTGAGGCGAGGATCCACCAGAGAGCCGCAATGGAGACCGCTGCCACAGCCGCGGGGGCGCCGAAGCTTGCATAGTGGTTATGAACATCTCCCCAGAGCCCGGGGATGAGCGCAACCGCCGCACCGCCGAGCACAAGGATTGCGGCGCCGTACGCAACCCTTGCCTTTGCCGATATGAACTGTCCCCATTCCCAGCCGCCGAGCACCGCGATGAGCACGGAGGCTGCAAGGTACGCGTACCACGGGAAATAGAACATCCAAAGCACTGCGAGCACAATAAGCACTGCGCCCGTTATTATTCTCTGCTTCATTTACTGCATCTCCGCCGGGAGTAGAAACAAATATTCCTGAAAATGAAATAAGGAAGGAACATGTCAGACAGGCTGACCTGATTCTGCGGAAGGATTTTTCCCGGCCGCATCGCTGCCAGGACCTGATTTCTCAGACTCGATCTGCCTCACCTGATCGCCCGTCATGCCGAAGCGGCGCTCGCGCGTCCCGAACCAGCCGACAGCACGGTCGAACTCCTCCGGCCCGAAGTCAGGCCACAGGACCTTCGTCACATAGATCTCGGCGTAGGCAAGCTGCCAGATGAGGAAATTGCTGATGCGGAAATCGCCGCCGGTCCTTATGAGGAGATCAACGTCCGAGTACTCTCCGGTCGAGAGATAGCGGGAGAACGACTCCTCGCTCAGCGACGAGGTGTCAGCCCGTCCCTCGGCGCAGTCGCGGGCGAACTCCCGGGCCGCGTTCACGATGTCCCAGCGCCCGCCGTAATTGACTGCGATGTTGAGAAGGAGGGACCCGTTGTCACGGGTCTCCTCCATCGCTCTCTCAAGCATCTGCCTGAGGGATCTGCTGAAACGGGAAAGATCGCCGATGAAGCGAACCTTTATGCCGTTCTTCATCAGGCTCGGAAGCTCCTTCCTGATGGCGAGGCCGAAGAGCTTCATCAGCCCGCTCACCTCAGCCTCAGGACGGTTCCAGTTCTCGCTCGAGAAGGCAAAGAGCGTCAGGACCTTCACCCCGAGCTCGGCGGCGCGCTGCACGGAGCTGCGCACCGAACCTACTCCCGCATGATGGCCGAAGATGCGGATCTTGCCGCGGGCCTTGGCCCAGCGTCCGTTGCCGTCCATGATGATTGCCACATGGCGCGGGATCCGCTCTCCTATTTTCAAAGCATAGGAACTTTCAGTCATGCGAGAACTTTCCTTTCTTATCCTTTCCCTGTCCGCGGCCCGGAGCCTCAGACCTCCATCAGTTCCTTGTTCTTCTCGGCAAGAACGTCATCGATCTTCTTGATGTAGGAGTCGGTGAGCTTCTGGATGTCGGTCTCGCCGCGCTTCTGCTGATCCTCGGAAATGGTCTTGTCCTTGAGCAGCGCCTTGATTCCCTCGTTGGCGTCGCGGCGGATGTTGCGCACTGCGACCTTGCCCTTCTCGGCCTCGCCCTTCACGATCTTGGTGAGCTCCTTGCGGCGGTCCTCGGTAAGGGGAGGAAGCGGAATGAGGATTGAGGTGCCGGCAACGTTCGGGGTAAGCCCGAGACCGGAGTCAACGATGGCCTTCTCGACTGCCTTGACGCTGTTCCTGTCGAAAACGGTGACGCTCAGGGTTCTCGCGTCCTGCGCGGTGATGCTGGCGCACTGCTTGAGCGGGGTCTGGGAGCCGTAGTAGTCAACCTTCACTCCGTCAAGAAGGGAGGGCTG
>DEHC01000087.1:0-16259 GCA_002351705.1 Gammaproteobacteria bacterium UBA2810
GACAACAGGCGTGTATTCTACGCTCCTTTCTGAGAATTGCAAGCGTTTTTTAATGTTTTTCAGATTTTTTTGTAAGTTTTCTTTATATGATATTAAGTGTCATAATTAAAATTTCTTCTTTTTTCGGTTTATCCCCGTCAAATCAATGCACTGCCGCAAAATCATGCCATGCAGATTTTTTATCTGTACTCCATAGCCTTTTTTGCTTTACGCAATTCTCCCGCAGCTATCTTCCGCTTAATCTCCGAAAACATGCTTGTACCGGCAGCTTTCCCTGGTTCATCCCAATATTTCCGCCGAGCTGCCGCAGTCCACCATCCACACTCCGAGCTGACCGTGATGTACCTATTGCCTATTCCGCACTGCACCGCCCTGCCCTGCCCTGCCCTGCCCTGCTTCTCCTAAAACGTCCTTGCGTACATAACTCATTCATGCCCTACCCATCATTCCTGGCAGGCTCCCCCGCCAGCTCCTCCGCGCTCCTTACTTTCATGCTTATCTGAGATGCAGGATAAGCATGAAAGTCTGAAGAGAGCATCTGGCTCAGAAGTCAGAAGTTTTAGCCGGCTAACGTTTTGAGCAAAATCCGAATCTGACGGCATTCTCCCGGCTCTATAATTAGGCAGGGGGAAAGCAGCCTGCCAATCCTCTGCTGTCAGCATTCCATTTCGAGGATCCATGCAGGAGGAGTGTAAGGCGATACCAGCGAAGTGCCTAAAGACATATTTTGAGATTTCAGATGCAGGGAGGCTTGATGCCATGGACGATAGGTTAAACGGCATGGACAGAATTGAGGATCGTAACCTTAATGATGCGGTCATGAAGGCCATCGAGCTGATCAGGGCCGGGCAGACGCCAGGCGATGCGGTTCATCTGGCCGCAAAGCCCTGCCACCTGAGCGAGAGCGAGATTGCCTACTATGTTGGCCAGTGGTCCGGCAGCAATAAGTGCAGAGAGGAGCTTACCGGCGGGAGCGGCACTTCTGCATCATCTTCGTCAGAAACTGAGGCACCTGATTTTGAAACACTGAAGCATCTCCCGCCTGATGATCTAATCGACAGCTTCGTAGCTCCGACCGACGAGATCAGGGAGCTGCTGGTTGCCTACTCCGAGGCCGTCAGGTCCGAAAAGGAAGCAAAGGAATGCAGGCAGGCTATTGCTGAGAAGCTCGGCTGCTTTATGGGGCATTACTCCGGGATAGCTGACAGGGACGGCACCATGTACTGCACATGGAAGTCTCGTTCAATCCGGCGCTTTTCCCAGGATCTGCTCGAGGAGAGGCATCCGGATCTTGTCAGTGTCATTGAGGACTGCTATACCGAGAGGCCGACAAGGTTTCTGCGCATATGCAACGGCGTACATGAAATCTGATTCTGAGCGGCAGGAAATACCGCCACAAGTGCGCTGTCAGCGAAAGATATTATCCCTCATGCGGGTTTTCACGTAGAACTCTTGATGACACTTATTAATGCAACCATCTGCCGCCTTTAAGAATGAATGGTTGTATTATTCAATTCAGTGCAGTCAAGCTTCAGCTGATTTCCACTTTTCTATTGTGCGTTCCTTTGTACTGAAATTGATTCCTACCTTCACAACGCGCCTGCCCTCAGACTGCCATGGAATAGAATAGCTTCTGTCATCAATCTGCCTCAAAGCCTCATCGACACTGCCATTGAGCTTTAGTTCCATTACAAAGACAGTTTTGCTTGTCATCACAAGTATATCCATCCGACCCTTTGCAACGCGCACCTGTGAATAAACAAATTTATTCAGGAAGGAAAACATAACATAAAGCATAGCTGTAAAGTGCCCCTCCGTAGAAGGCGCATCTCTCAGGGTACCTTCCTGATACGGAATTGATGAGAAATACTTCTGGGCAGCTTTCAATGCCTTGTCGATATCATCACAAATAAGAGCATTGCTTATTGCCCAGCACGCATGGTCGCTTTGATTGATGTCAGACCAGACATAATAGGGGATCAAAACCTCTGTGAGTCCTAATTTAACCTCTTCATTCGGGTAGCCAAGCGTATACATCAAAGAACTTCTGTCATAATCCTTGATGGTCAGGTAGCCGCTCTGATAAAGCAGTGGCAATATGCTGTGCATATCATCGGTAGGTGCGTCAAACTCCCTGGCATCTGCCTGACTTCCGTCAATCTGCGTTATATCTGTGTGGAATTTTTTTAACTGGCTTATCAAAAAATGCGGGGTTCCTGTTTCAAACCAGTAGTTGGCGAAACTGCACTTTTTCATGGATGAAAGAAGACTGAACGGGTTATACACTCCAGAAGAACCCTGAGCGAAGTGGTAACCGTCATACTTTTTTCTCAGTCTGTCCAAAATATCCGAACTGGTGATGTTGAACTTCTCTGCCATTGCAGAGATTCCTTCACTGAAGTGCTTCTCCAGCTCAGCCTCTGTAATTCCGCAAATCGTCGCAAAAGAAGGATCCATGGATATTGCTTCCAGGTTGTTGATCTGCGAAAAGATGCTCAGCTGGGAAAACTTTGTTATGCCAGTTATAAAAACGAACCTCAAGTACCGATCCAGTCTCTTGATTGGAGAATAAAAGCTCTTCATCAAAGCACGCATATCCTCTCTTCGCTCATCATCACGTACTGAGAGTACTGGCACGTCATATTCATCAATGAGCACCACCACCTGTCTGCCTGTTTTATTAAACAGACCTACAACGAGTTTCTGAAAGCGCACCGTTATATTTCGGCCGCCGTCAGGCATGCCGTATTCATGTTCCATTTCCGAGAGCTGCAGCCCAATCTCATCTTCTGTATCTTCACAGGTTCCGAGTGCTGCGGTATCAAGTGAGAAATGAAGTACCGGATATTGATTCCATTCTGTTTCCAGGCTGCCAATGGCCAATCCGCTGAAAAGGTCCTTTTTCCCGCGAAAGTAGCACTCTAATGTGCTTGTCAGAAGTGACTTGCCAAAACGCCTGGGACGTGAAAGAAATACATACTGATAATTTCTGACGAGATCATAAATATAACCGGTCTTATCAATATAGAGATAATTCTCTTTGCGGATTTTCTCGAAACTCTGTATGCCGACAGGATATTTAATCATTTTACACACTCTGCCTTCATTCGGCCTGCATCTAAAAAAAACATTTAGATACAGCCATCCCTTGCGCCTAATTTGTTTTATTCCAACTGAGTTTAACACAGCCGGACTCTAATCAAAACCGTTATTTTTTTGCTGATCGATATCTTCAATTTCATTTACGGGAAATATAAGTGTAATAAAATTCTAAACCAAACACATAAGATACAAAGAATTTCATAAATATATGTAAAATAACGCAAAATGACCCGCTATGTCATTTGAGGCTTCACTAAAATTTGCCAGGCTGCATTTCTGCCATTATCATTAAGAAAAAACCGAGAGGAGGCTGCCTCCGCCTCTGCCCCCACACTGGCAGGATACGGTCTCCTCTCCCCTGCCCTCATATCCCGCCATATATCAGCTATAAGAGCCTCTCTGCAGCGCCGCTACACATGAAGCTGTGATTATCATTCAGGAACATGCCGAGCACTTCCGACTGAAAGTCCACCGCCCTGCCCCGCCCGATTCTCCTTCACTCACGCTCCTGCCTTTGCGGGTTTTTCACAGGCCATAACTCCATTTCGTGATCTCTGCCTGAAAATTGAACAGCAATACGACTCGCTATGACATTTTTGGGATTATTAAGTGTTGATTTATGCACCTATGATAATTAAGATCGCCTTAAGGAGAGGAGAGCCGGATTCTGTAACATGCCCCCATGGACAGGACCCGGCCTCCTCTCCCCCATTTAGGCCCAGGGAGACATCCGCTCCTTCCTGCGCGCAATTCGCCATTCACTTCCCGGCATAGAATCCGGGCCAAAAAAAAGACCGGAAGCTTTCGCCTCCGGCCTTCTCATTTCTGTCAGAACAGCTCTGATTACTTCTCAGGTACTACGTTGACAGTAACGGTAACCTTGACATCAGGATGAAGCTGGATGACAACAGGATACTCGCCTACAGCGCGGAATACGCCGGTGCTGAGACGGATCTCGCTCTTGTGAACAGCAACGCCTGCTGCGGTGAGCGCATCAGCGATGTCCCTGGTGCCGACAGAGCCGAACAGCTTGCCCTCGTCGCCTGCCTTGGAGGCAATCTCGACGCTGGCGAGCTCAGCGAGCTTCTGACCCCTGGCCTGAGCATCAGCGAGCTCCTGGGCAACCTTGGCCTCGAACTCGGCGCGGCGCTCATCGAACTTCTTGATGTTTTCCTTGGTGGCCATGACTGCCTTCCCCTCAGGGATGAGGTAGTTGCGGGCAAAACCGCCCTTGACCTTGACTTTGTCGCCAAGACCGCCCAGGTGGCCGATCTTGTCAAGAAGAATAACTTCCATTACCTTTCCTCGAAAATTAAAAGAGTTAGACCTCAGGCGGCTTATCTGTTCTGGAGATCAGTGTAGCCGATGAGAGCCAGGTAGCGAGCACGCTTGATGGCACGTGCGAGCTGGCGCTGGCACTTTGCGCTAGTGCCAGTTACGCGGCTCGGAACGATCTTGCCGGACTCAGTGATGTAATTCTTGAGGTTGGCAACATCCTTGTAATCGATCTCGGAGTTGACCTCAGAAGACATGCGTGCGAACTTGTGACGACGGAAAAAGTGTGCCATTTGTCCTATCCTCCAAATCAGTTGGTTTCCTGCTCGGAATCGGCCTCAGGAGCGCGATTCTCGGCGGAATCAGAGTGAGCCCTGCGCTCATCGCGTGCCTTGGCCATGGGAGAAGGCTCGGTGATTGCGGACTTGGTGCGGATGATGAGGCTGCGGATGACAGCATCGTTGAAGCGGAAGCTGTTCTCGAGCTCGTCGACGGCTGCCTGCTCGGACTCAACGTTCATCAGAACGTAGTGAGCCTTGCGGAGCTTCTCGATGGGATAGGCAAGCTGCCTGCGGCCCCAGTCCTCAAGACGCTCAATCTTACCGCCGGCCTTCTCGATAACGCCCTTGTAGCGCTCGATCATTCCGGGAACCTGTTCGCTCTGATCCGGATGGACCATGAACACAATTTCATAATGACGCATTTAATGCCCCTTATGGATACAGCCTCTGCAGCTCGGTCAACACTGGGTAAAGGCAAGGAACGGTTGAAATGACCGACAGGCGCGCATTATACGCCTGCCGGATGCTGAAATCAAGCAGAAGCTGATGCTGCTGCCGCTGCCGATGATGATGCGGATGATGAAGCGCTCCTCCCGAGGCCGTCGCGCTGACGGAGCGCCTCGAAGAGGCAGATTCCGGCGGCGACGGAGACATTGAGGCTCGAGACCCTGCCCTTCATGGGGAGCTTGACGAGTAGATCGCAGCTGTCGATGGTGAGGCGCCTGAGGCCCTTTCCCTCCGCGCCCATCACGAGAGCCAGAGGGCCAGTGAGGTCGGTCTCATAGATGAGCTTCTCGGCGTGATCGGAAGTTCCGACCACCCAGACGTTCTCCTTCTTCAGCGCGTCAAGGGCGCGCGCGAGGTTCGAGACCTGGAAGAACGGCACGCTCTCGGCGGCGCCGCAGGCGGTCTTCCTGACAACTCCCGTGAGACCCGCTGACTTGTCGCGGGGAGCCACGAGGCAGTCGCAGCCCGCCGCGTCAGCCGCGCGGAAGGCGGCTCCGAGGTTCCTCGGATCCGTTACGTCATCAAGGATGATGATGAAGGGAGGATGGTCAAGGGAGCGGATGAAGTTCACGAGATCGGTCTCGTTCTTCGCCGGCTGCTCACGCGCCTTGATCACGATGCCCTGGTGGATCTCCCCGTCAGTCATCTGGTCAAGCGTCTTCCGGGGAGCCTTCTGCGGCTTGATCCCGGCCTCGCGGAGAAGCGAGAGGACCTCCGACATGCGGCTGTCCTCGCGCCCCTCCAGGACCCAGGCCTCGAGGACGCTCTCAGGAGCTTTCCTGAGGGCCGCGAGCACCGGGTGTATTCCAAAAATCAGTGTAGTCTGCATATGTTCCTAGATTGAGAGATCGCCTACGTCAAACGCGTCGGAGCCGACCGAGTCCGGGGTAACCTGGCGCGGGGCCTCAGAGGGAGCTGAGCCCTGCGGCGGCTCCTCATGGAAAGGCGCCGGAGCGTCCAGGCGCCTCCCCTGGAAGCGCTCATGCCCCCACGCGTCGCCCGGCTTCTTCTTAAGAGGATGGTGGCGGCGCTCCTCAACGTCGGTATGGTTCTCGATGATCTCGAAGGAGATCTTCTTCTCGTCAGGGTTGATCTCGGTTACCTTGACCGTTACATGGTCGCCAAGCTGGAAGACCGAGCGGCTCACTCTCCCCACCAGGATCTGCCTGTCAGGATCGAAGGTGAAGAACTCTCCGCCGAGCTGGCTCACGTGGGTCATGCCGTCGATGTGCCACTTGTCGATTGAGGAGAACACGCCGAACTTCGCGACGTTGGTAACGGTCGCCTCGAAGGTGTCCTGCATGTGCGACTCAAGGAAGAAGCACTTGAGCCAGTAGGCGACGTCGCCCGTGGCCTGGTCTGCCCTCCTCTCGGTCTCGGAGCAGTGCTCGGCGATGCCGGCGAGCTGCTCGTGCTGATAGCTGTAGCCGCCCATCGCGTCCCACCTCTGCCCTGAGAGCGGATGGCTCAGGAGGTACTTGATGCCGCGGTGCAGCACCAGGTCCGGATAGCGGCGTATCGGCGAGGTGAAGTGCGAGTAGTGCTTCAGGGCAAGGCCGAAGTGCCCGATGTTGTCAGGCGAGTATACGGCCTGCGAGAGTGAGCGGAGCATCATCGCGCTGATGATGTCCTTGTCCGCCCTCTTCTCCGCCTCCTGGGCAAGCTTCTGGTAATCCGAGGGAGTCGGGTTCTCGTCTCCGCCGAGGGTGAGCCCCAGGGGCGCGAGGAAATTGCGGAACAGCTGGAGCTTCTCGCCGGAGGGCCCGGCGTGGACGCGGAAGAGGCTCTGCGCGTGGCGGTCCTCGATGAAGCGCGCCGCGCAGACATTCGCCGCGACCATGCACTCCTCGATGAGCTTGTGCGCGTCGTTGCGCTCGACAGGCACGATGTCGTCGATCTTGCGGTCTGCGTTGAAGATGAACTTCACCTCGTCGCCCTCGAAGGAGATGGCGCCCCTCGCCTTTCTCTGCACGGTGAACGCCTTGTAGAGCTCGTAGAGATCATCGATGCTCTGCACGACGTCCTTATACTCCTCGCGGAGGGCCTGATCGCCCTCAATCATGGCGAAGACCTTGGTGTAGGTGAGGCGGGCGTGCGATCTCATGACCGCGGGATAAAACTCGTAGGACTTGATGATGCCCTTCCGTGAGACCTTCATCTCGCAGCACATGCAGAGGCGGTCGACGTTGGGGTTCAGTGAGCAGAGCCCGTTCGAGAGCTTCTCCGGGAGCATCGGGATTACCGTGTCCGGGAAGTAAACCGAGTTGCCGCGCTCATAGGCCTCGCTGTCAAGCGGAGTCCCGATCCTGACATAGTGCGAGACATCCGCGATGGCGACATAGAGACGGTAGCTGCCGTCCGCCTCACGCGACGCGCAGACCGCGTCGTCGAAGTCCCTCGAGTCCTCGCCGTCGACGGTGACGAGGGGGATCTCCCTGATGTCGCGGCGGCCCTTCTTGTCGCTCTCGAGGACCTCGTCGCTCCAGCGGCGGATCTGGCTCTCCACCGCCTCGGGGAACACGTGGGGGAGCCCGTAGACCATCATGGCCTTAGTCACCTGCGCGCTGGTGTTGTTCGCGTCGCCTATCACCTCGGCAATCTCCGCGGCGTAGGAGGAGACCGTGCCGGCCTTGACCGGGACGCGTGACCTGAGGCGGACGACGACGAGGCTGCCGTCCGAGGCCTCGGCGCCCGCGGGGACCGAGAACTCGCTGTTCACCGCGTAGCAGGGCTGCTCCGGGCGGGCGTAGAAGTCGCCTGATGTTGTCGTAATTCTCGCGACGACCTTCGGCTCCTCAAGGTGCGAGGGGGCGGCCGCGGTGAACTTCCTCACAGGAAGTCCCCTGAGCTCGCCGGAGCCGGAGTCGATGCAGAGGTACTCGTCGCCCGGCATCACGAAGCGCGGCGAGGGGAAGAGGATGATGCAGGTCTTATCCTGGTATGTTCCGAGGACGGTGCCGTCCCGGCTCATGATCTCGCTGACCCTGATCCTGACCTTCACCTTGCCGTCGATGGATACGGCCGTGTCTCCGCTCTCCATGATCCGCGCCCCGTCCTCAAGCGCCGTGAGCGCCGCGCGCATCAGTGAGCGGGTCTCCTCCGAGTCCCTGTCAGTTCCGGGAGAGGCGAGCGCGAGAGACGCCGCGGCCTCCTGGAGAAGGGATTTGACCTTCTCCCTGTTTCCTCCCGCACGGAGAGTTGAGATGATGCATTCCTCCGCGCTGCGGAGCAGTTTTTCGTTGTATTCTAATTTGCCGTCAGACATGGAATTTCCCCGAAGGAAACCGGGAGCGCCGGCCTCCGAAATGTTCTGCCGGAAGAGTTCCGGCCTTTGTCCGGGGCTGCTGCCCCGTGCCTATTATGAGGCCCATAAGGAGAGCGGACTGAGATCGTCCGCTCAAAAGAGAAAGGACTTAATCAGGCGCCCTTCTTTGCCTGCAGATACTTGATGAGCTCCTTGAGGTACTCGTAGCTCTTCACGTGATCGGTGTTGATGCGGTAGATGCCATCGACGACCATGGTGGGGGTGCCCTCGATCTCCTGGTCCTTCACCATATTGTCGTACTGCACCACGCGGGAGTTCGTCAGGATGTTGTTCATGCCTGCGTCAAGATCATCCTTCGTGATGCCGAGCGCGCCGAACACCTCGAGCGGATCGATCTGGCCCTTGTCGCCGGCGGCCTGCGCCTTCTTCACCTGCTCGAACATCAGCTCGGTGAACTTGTCCTCGACGCCCTTCTGCTCGGCGAAGGCGTAAAGGCTCTGCATCTTGTTCCCGAGATCCCCGCCGAGGAACGCAACATGGACGCGCGAGAACTTCACCTCAGGGAAATCCCTCTCGAGGTCGCGCATGGTGGGCTGGAACCTTACGCAGTGGCCGCAGAAAAAGGAAAAGTACTCTACGAGGGTATTGGGGGTGTAGGTGCCCTTGACCTTGGTGTATGCCCCGTCCTCGAAATTGTCCTCGGCCGCTGAGACGGCGAACGAAAAGAGGACCGATGCCGCGATGGCAAGGAACCCGATGAATTTTCTCATTGCTGACTCCTAAAACAGAGGCACCGCAGAGCGGTGCCTTTGGTGAGATTTTAGCAGAAACGGGCGATGAGTAACCACATCTTTCAAAATGCGCCGGAGGTGTGCGTCAGCGGTCGAAAATCGGCCTGACATGGCGCGGGCTGTTTCCGGTGTAAAGCTGCCTCGGGCGGTCTATGCGCCTGTCGCTGTCCTCGAGGAACTCCATCCAGTTAGCGGCCCAGCCGGCGGATCTCGAGATCGCGTATATGACCGGGAAGAGCTGGAACGGGATGCCGGCTGCGCGGAGGAGGATGCCGGCGTAAAGGTTCACCGTCGGGTACTCCTCGCGCTTCATGAACCAGCTGTCGTTGAGGATCTCGCGGTCAAGCTCGAGCGCGGTCTCCATGACCGGATTGTGCCTCATGCCGAGGGAGTAGAGGACCTCAAGGCAGAGCTCGCGGAGGATTTCTGCGCGCGGATCGTAGCAGTGGTAGATATGCCCGCCGACGCCGCGGAGGCGGAACGGATCGGAGGGATCCTTGTGGCGCTTCACGTACTCCGGGACCTTCGCGGGGGATCCGATCTCCTCGAGCATCTTCAGCGCAAGCTCGGACTCGCCGGCCTGCGAGGGGCCCCAGAGCGCGGCGACGCCCGCCGCGAAGCAGGCGAAAGGCTTGGAGCCGGTCGCCGCGGCGAACCTCACGCACGCGGTGGAGGCGTTCTGACCGTGCTCCGCGAGGAGGATGAAGAAGCGGTCTATCGCGTGCTCGATTATGGGGTTCACCTTGTACTCCTCGCAGGGAGTGGCGAACATCATGCGGAGGAAGTTCCCGGTGTAGGTCATCGAGTCGTCAGGCGCGATGAAGGGCTGGCCCTTGTAGTACTTGTAGGACATCGCCGCAATCGTCGGGAGCTTCGCGATGAGCCTGATGGCCGTCAGCATCCTCGACTCATGATCCTCGGGGTTGGGGCCCGCGTTGTAGAAGGAGGCCATTGCGGCGCACACGCCGCAGAGGATTGCCATCGGGTCGGAGTCGCGGCGGTAGGCGGAGAACAGGTTGTACATCTGATCGTGATCGGCGCTGTGCTTCATGACGCGTGACTCGAAGTCCTCGAGCTCGTCCGATGTCGGAAGCTTTCCCGTGATGAGGAGGTAGCTCACCTCCATGAAGCTACACTTCTCCACGAGCCTTCCGACCGGATAGCCGCGGTAGAGGAACTCGCCGTTGAACACGTCGGTATAGGCTATGGAGGAGAGGCACGACGCGGTAGAGGTGTAGCCCGGATCATAGGTATAGTACCCGAGCTTCCCGAGCGACCTCACGTCTATAACCTGCTGCCCCTCCGTTCCGTGAATTATCGGAAACCTTGCCTCCCTGCCGTCAGGCAGGCGCAGCACTGCGAAATCTCCGTCGCTCTTGGGGACAGCCTGGCCAGATGACCTGTTTTCACCTGTTTCCATATAAACCTCTTTTATCCTGACTCCTGAATTCAGACTATACTTGGAACTGCAGGACAGCTTCCTGAACCATCATAACCTGTTCTTTCCGGCATTCATATATCCTGCCGGATCATCAATCCCTGATCCGTGGCAAAAAAAGTGCCGGCCGGCGGAGGATCCCGCCCCGCCGCCGTTCCGGGACACGGCAGCTCCGATCACAGTTCTTTTTTCACCGCAGGGGTGCGCCGTAATCATTCCTTTGGTGAAAATACTGCCTTTCCGGAAACGGTGCACAGGATCTGTGCAAAACCTGCCGGGGATCACATTCACCGTAAAAACGCCCGGCTCCCGCGCCTATTCTATTACGATAAGGCCTGCATTGGGCGATCAGGGTGAAATTTTAACAGTGCAGTTCCTCAGCGCGCCGCCGTCGCCATGTCGACCCACTGCCCGAACATGGCGTTGTAGATGGAGGAGACCAGGCCGACGACAAACGTGCCCGGTATCCCGACGATGCTCCCGTCAAAGGCGAGCTCGTTCCTGCCGTTCTCCTTCCTCTCGCAGACGACATCCCCCGGGGAGATCCCGATGCCGGCCTTCACCGCAATCCTCTCGCCGGTCTCGCAGCTAAGCCCCCTCTCGGTCCAGAGAAGCGCAATCTTCCCCGTGAGCGAGGCCTGGCCGACCATGCTCGCAAGTATCGAGTCCGTGACCCTGGCGCTCACCGGATGGAGGAGCCTAACCGCTATCCTCACCCTGAGGCTCTCGCGGATGCTCTTTCCCGCGCTGCTCTCCGGCTCCCTTTCGCCTCCTGCCGGGGCTAGCTCCTCAGTGGTCACTGTGATGTTCCCGGTCTTCACCGGCACGTCAATGCCCACATCGAAGAGGCCCTTCGAAAGCGTTCCCCGGATCTTCACCGGATCAAGCTCTCCCGAGGCCTCCCAGGCGTACTTCCCCGCGCTGATCCCGGGCTGGCGGTACTTCACGATGACATCGTTCACCTCGGCGGAGAGCGTGCCGGTTACGAGCTCCGCGATTTTCCCGAACTTCTCCGACCTCAGAGGGAGCATCCCGCCCCAGCCGAGCGTGAGCGCGGCGCTGCTGTCCCGGTTCCCGCCGCCCCCGGGGCTCTTCATCCTGAATACGGCCTTCGCGCTGAGGCTGTGCCCGTCCTTCCCGAACACCCCGCTCACCGTGCCGCGCTCGATGCGCTCGACGTTCTCCTTGGGTGTAAGCGCCACGCCCTCGGCAGCTATCGTCCCCGAGAGCAGCGGGCTCTCCGGCGTGCCCGAGACCGTCACGTCGCCCTTAATCCGCGCGTCCTTCACCGTGAGGTACTCGTCAAGCCAGTCCATCCCCTCGAGGATCCGGACATTGCTGAAGGTGAGGCGCCCGCTGAAGCTGTCCGAGAGCGATGTCGCGGGCACGAACCTCGGGCTTTTGAAATCGGCGCTGAACTTCATGCCGCCGCTGTCCGAGAGCTTCGCGCGGAACGCTGCCGACGGCGCCTTGCCCGCCTTGAAGGCGAAATCGGCGCCGATGTCCGCCTTCGAGTTCCTGAAGAGCCGGAACCCCGCGAAGAGCATGCCGAGATCATCCGACGAGGCATTCACTTTGAGGCTTCCCTGCCCCTTCTGGTACCGGAAAGCGAAGTTTCCCCGGCTGCTCCCCGTGAACTCCATGTTCCGGTTGAGCCTCCAGGCGTTCCTCGTCACCTCGTCCATCAGAATAACCCCGCTGCACTCGCTCACGGGCTCTCCGGTGAAGTCGGTCTTCCACGCGAAATCCTTCACGCTGATCCTTCCCGCGGAGTAGGAGGCGCCAGTTTTCGCGCCCTTCACGGTGAAGAGATGGTTCCTGAGATCAAGCTCTCCGGTGCCCCTGAAGCTGAAATCCGTCACCCAGGGGCTCGATTTCACGGAGACGTCGAGCGTGTGCTTCTTCCCGTCTGAGTCATTCCTCGCTCTGACTCCGGAGAGGGTGACATTCATGGCCCTGAGCGATGACGCGGTGAACTCGTAGCCGCCGTGGGCGAAGAACCGGACGCCGGTGCTCGGCCCGTTCGGCTTCGGGCGCGGCCCGGCGGGCCTTTTGTGCGGTAGCGGATCGGTCCCCGAGAGCACCGCCGAGAGCCTTTCCGCGCTGAGCCCTGCCGCCCGGGCCTCAAGCCTCGAGGCGGAGAGCGAGAGGTTCCCCGCGGTCGAGATGCTCGAGAGGAGCGGCTTTCCCGAGGCGTCCGTAAGCCTCACGCTGATGTCAACAGGCGCGCCTGTGGAGCGGAGCAGCGGATCCTTCATCGACACGCCGCCCGCGGCAAGGCTTTTCGCCTGAATGCTGAACTTCTGCCTCATCCTCAGCCAGTGCGACTTCCAGAGCCTGAAGCCCTCCGCGTCGAGCGCGAGGCTCTTCGCGTAGAAGAAATCCTTCGGGATATAGGCCGAGGTGTCGCTCACCCTCGCGGAGGCCGCAGGGACAATCATCTCCGCCTCCTTCGGGCCGAGCGACGCGTAGGCGGAAAGCTTCCCGATCTCGTCCTTGTTCCTGCCCTTTATCCCGGTGCTCTCGAGCGCGAAGAAATGCCATCCCGGGTACATCGCCGCCATGCGGAAGCGGAGTGAGCCGGTGATTCCGGCGCCCCGGAGGTCGGTGAGGAGGAAGGAGAGCGACGAGAGGTCGCCTCCGGTGCGGATCCTGAACGAGGATCCGTCAAGCACCGAGAGGTACTCGGGGAAGAACCCGTCCTTCCGGTACCTGAAGACGGCGTCTGCGTCAAAGTCAAGGCCGATATAGCCGCCGAGCGTCACCTTGCCCTTAACCTTCGCGTCTCCGACCGCCGGGACATGCGCCTCGGCGTGGCTCACGCTGATGGTGTGGCCGTCAAGGAAGCCGCTCAGGCGCGCGCTGGCCTCGCCCGTGCGGAACACGTCGCCCTCCTCATAGACGGGGGAGAGGCAGTCCCTCACGACCGGATCGCCGTTTTTCCTCTCAGCCCTCCTGAGGCGGTAGCAGGCGCGCTTTGCGGAAATCTCCCCCACGTCAATGCGGAGCCTTATGTAGCTGTCCCGGAAATGCCGCGAGAGCCCCGGGAAAGTCCCGTTGAAGAACTCCTCGCGATCCGCGGGGAAGGTCTCGAGGGAGAGCGGGGCCTCGGAGTCTGCTGACGTGGATGATGTTGATGTGGCAGAAGCAGCGCCTGCGGCCGCGGCACCGTCCGGAGTCCCGGGCTTCAGGAAGCTCGTCACCGCCGTCCTGTCGGTCGAGATCCTGCCGGCCTTTACCTTGCCGCCGCTCCACTCGCCGTACTCTCCGGTGATGTCCGCGGAATAGACCGTGACGACCGGGCTCTCGAACACGCAGTCATGGCACTCGAGCCGGTCAAGGTACAGGCGGTCAAGGCCCGCTATTTTCCGCAGATCGTAGTAAAAGCCGGGCGCCGAGGTGTCGCGCCGCTCGTAGGCGGAGGGAGGATAGACGGGAGCCGGGCCCGAGGGATCCCGCGGCTTCATGTCGAGCGTTACGGTAAGCCCGTCAGCCCTCAGGCTCTCCACATGGAGTATGCGGTCCGTGAGTGTTCCGGGTGACGGATCGAATACGAGGGATGCCTCATCCGCACGGATCGTGACCGGTCCCGCCTTGAGGTAGAGGCCCTCAAGGGTGACGCTTCCCGAGGCAAGGATGCCCTTCGATCCCTTTACCGAAAACCCGGGGACCAGCGCGGAGACAGTCCGGAGGATTGCCCGCGTCCCGGTTTCTGTAAAAAGCGCGGCGCATGAGGCCGCGCCGGACAGAACCAGCGCGGCCGATGCGATAAGTCCGAGAACGCGGGCTTTCCTCATGCCTGCTCCCTGAACCACCCCGGCTCCGCCTCAGCAAGGCGTGATCCGGGGACCCCTCAGAGGGAAACGCCTGCCGCCTTCAGGGCAGCCGCAGCACGGGAGCTTCCGAGGTAGGCGAGCATCCTCACTGTGTCGCTCTCCGAGGCTGCCCTCTCCTTCTCCGCATCGGTGAGCGGATCTCGCGAGGTGATCTTGGGATCCGACGCGAAATGCGAGAGCGCGATGAGGATGAAGCTTCCGAGGAGCTCTGACTTCTGCCTGGTCCTGGTCTCATCATCAGCCGAGGTGTCGCAGAGCGAGACGAACATTCTGACCGGTCCGCCGAGAGCGGTGGCCTTGACCACGTCAGCCTCGCTTACTGCCGAGACGAAGCTCTCCGGGACGCCTGCGGCCTTGACGAGCTTCTGCACGAGCGGCGCGTCATCCTCGGCGAAATCGGCGAGCATTACCCTGATGAAGCGGCAGATGCTGGTGATCGTCTCCTCTGAGGATGAGCCGCGGCAGGTGTCGACAATCCTGTCAGCGCTGTCGGCAACGGCCTCGGGAAGCGAGATGTCACCGTTCTCGTTCCAGGAGAAGACCGAGCAGACGGACTTCATGATGTCAACGAAGCTGTCAGCTCCCGAGATGCCCTCTGCCTTCTTCGGAGCGGGAGCTGCGGCAGGCTTCTTCACCGCAGGCACGGAGTCCCAGGACATGGCAGACGAGACCTTCGCGGGCTGCGGATTTGCTGCGGGAGCCTTCGCGGCAGGAGCTGCAGCGGGAGCGGACTTCCCGGCAGTTCCCGGCATATGGATTCCGGGCATGTTCGGGGCGCTCTTAGGGGCAGCAGCCGGCGCAGACTTCCCGGCTGTACCCGGCATATGGATACCCGGGATGTTCGGTGCGCTCTTCGGAGCCGCAGCCGGTGCGGACTTCCCGGCAGTTCCCGGCATATGGATTCCGGGGATGTTCGGAGCGCTCTTAGGGGCCTGCGGCGCAACGGAGTCCCAGGACATCTTGCCTGAGGGCTTCGGAGCTGCAGCCGGCTTGCCGGCAGCTCCCTGTCCGGGCATTTTGATCCCGGGGATATTCGGTGCGGCATGGGGAGCGGCAGGAGCCTCGCCGGCAACCTTCGCCTTCTGCCCGGCACCCGGGGTGAACTTCAGGGTGTAGGCGTCATTCTTCTTCTCTGCGCCATCGCCGGCAGGAGCAGACTCCGCCTTCTTCGCGGCGGCAACCTTCGCAGCCTTCTCCTCCTCTGCTATGAGCTTGTCCTTGTAGTTGGAGCCAGCATTGAACTTGAGGGTATAGGCGTCATTCTTCTTATCCGGAGTGCCGGCCTCAGCGGCGTCCTGCTTCTTCTTCTCTGCAGCCTCCTTCGCGGCCTTCTCCTCCTCGGCTATGAGCTTGTCCTTATAGTTGGAGCCGGCGTTGAACTTGAGAGTGTAGGGATCATTCTTCTTGCCGCCCTGCCCAGCCTCACCTGCCTTCCTCTTCTCCTCGGCCTTTCTGGCTTCCTCCTCATTCTTCGCGATGAGCTTCTTCTTGTAGTCCTCATCCTCGCTGTACTTGAGGGCCGAGGTGTCCTTCTTCTGCTCCTGCGGCTTGGCCTCAGCAGGCACTGCCTTCGCATCAGCTGCAGCCTTCTTGATTTTGTCCTCAGCCTCTGCCGATACGCCAGCGGCTGCAGCGGCCTTTGCCCCGCTGTCTGCAGGAGCGTTCTTCGCCTCGGCTGCGGCCTTCTTTATATCGGACTCGCCGGAGCCTTTAACCTCTGACTGAGAAGCCTTCTTCGGTGCAGGAACGGCAGGTGCCTTCCCC
>DEHC01000087.1:16366-39460 GCA_002351705.1 Gammaproteobacteria bacterium UBA2810
GCAGTCGCATCAGGAACGGCAGGAGCACCGGCTGCCGGAGTCTCCTCAAGCACAGCCTCTCCGGAACCTGCAGGATCCTTGACCGTATCGCCTACGTTCTTGCTCATGAGGTCATTGACGGTGAGCTTAGTATGGCCCTTTCCGCCGCCAGCGAGGCGCTTGAGATCGGAAACGGAGACCTTGTCGAGTCCCTTCTTCGCGCGCATCATGTTGAGAACGAATACTGCGCCCGGGACAAGCCCGATGAGGATGAGGATCAGTACGGCAAGCCCTATGATGCCGCCCAGGCCGGAGTCATCATCGGCGGCACCGGTATTTCCGGCTCCCTGCTGCGGAAGCGGCTTCTGCACCGGCCTCGGGGTCAGATCCCTGATGATGCCGCGCACCTCATTCGGGTTCATGTCAGCAGTTGAGCGGACAACGGCGAAGCGGCGCGCCTCCTGGTCGAGGGTGATTATGTAGTAGTGGTAGGCATCTGCTCCGGAGAGCGGAACCGAGCAGCTCACAATCTTTCCGTAATGGGGCTGGAAGGAGCGCTCGGTTACAGTGCCGCGGCAGATCGGATCCTTAGAGATCCGGTCGGCTATCTCGGAATCGTTATTGAGGGTCTCGCCGCCGACGTCGCCCTCTATGGTGTAGGCAAGGGCGGAGGCGTCAACCGAGAACTTGTCCTGTCCTGCCTCGGTCTTGTCCGGAACCAGGCTGAGGAATGCCTTCCTCACGACCTTGCCGTCCCTCTTCGCCCTGTCCCAGATGCTGCCGTTCCGGAGCTTATTGAGGATCCCGGAGTCATCGGCCATGCCGAGGAGGTAAAGCCCTCCTGCGGCGTCGAGCGCTGCCTGCCTTGTCAGCTGCTCCTTCGCTCCTTTGTCAAGTCCGGCGAACTCCTTTGTGAATGTCTTGGTGAACCAGACCGATGACACATTGCTGACCTGGTCGATGCTGCTGTAGAACTCATCGCCGTTCGCCTCTGGCTCGAGTTTCAGGAGTATAGCGGTGGCGCCGAGCTCGTTCTTCTTGCTGTCCCTGACGTCGCGGAAGGCCATCACGTAGTCCTCTCCGCCTACGGAGCAGGTGAGCGCGTCGCCGTCCTTCTGCACCAGGGTGAGCTCCGCCGTGCTGTCACCGAGGTCATGGCAGAAGCCCGACTTCTTGAACATGACGGAGAGCTCATGCGAGGGAGAGCCGCTCTTCATGACTGACTCCGAGCCGCCGTCCTTGCCGGTGAATGATGGATCTGCCGATGAGACCAGGGGAGCATCGCCCTCAACGTAGAACCCCGTGATCTCGGCGTAAACCTTCCCGCCCTTCGAGTAGACTATGCTGGTCGAGCCGTCCGCGTTGAGCCTTGTCGCGCTTATGGAAATCCCCGCTCCGGCATCGGAGGGGAAAACCTGTCCTCCCGACATGCCGGGGAAAAGTGCCGTGTCTATAAATCCGCCTGCGGCATATGCCGGTGCGGAGACGGAGAAGGATGCCGCGGCGGAGGCGGCGAGAACCAGAGTCAACAGTTTATTCATCTGACGGATTCCGGCAGGTTCAGGGAGAACCGGCCGTCCTATGCTGTGTCAATAATATAACCGGGCAAAATTCCGGACATCACCTCCCCGATTATAAAGGGAACAGCCGGCATAATTAAGTTAGCTGTCCTGCATTTTGAAAAAAAACGTGCGGGGACGGTTGACAGCGGGAGCGGCGCACGGCCGCCCCGTGAATCAGGAATGAGTGTTATCTGCAGTTGGAGCGGTCGAGGACGATGTCGAACGAGGTGCCGGCGCCGTTCCCGTAGCGGTAGATAATTCCGGTGAGATGCCCTGCGGCAAGCTCGCCCTTCATTGACGAGAAGCGGCAGAGCATCTCGGCGGCCTTCCGGCTGTTCTTCTTCATGGATCCGAGTGCGCCCTCTTCCGACGCCTCATGGAGAAGGACCACTTTCCCGTGCCCGCCGAAGGCGACGTCCTTCAGGCTGATGCTGCCCTTCCCCGAGACCGAGGCAAGGAGGCCCTTCCTTATTCCGGGGATGTAGAACCCCTTAAGATAGGGATCGGTGTAGACGCCGTCCTTCCCGACCGAGGCGGCGGATGCCTTCCTCACCGTATCCGCGCAGGTCTCTGGCCTGATGGTCACGGGAAGATCCCCCTTCTTCCCACCGTAAACGTAGGTGATTTCACGGAACCTTTTTAGGTCTCCCGCGGACTCATATGCCCGGCAGAGGGCCGAGGCGAGGAAAAGCGAGGTGTCATTGCGGGAGACCGACTCATCAAAGTCCGCCTGCCCGACCGTAACCTTCAGCACGCCGTCAGCGGGAGCCTCGGCGCCCTTGATGCCGCTCTCGGCGGTGAGGAGCTCAGGGATGTAGGTCTTTTTGAGCTCGTCCGCCGTATAGATCCCGACCGAGGCGGAGGATGCGAATGAAGTGAGCAGCAATGCTGCCGCAAGGTATGCGGTTCTGTTCAATTTTGTTCTCCTTTTACGAGTGCTTTAAGCAATTACTGTCAATAAGGGAAAGCATAATACCCGAACAAGGACAAAACTGAAAAGGACGGCAGAAAACAGAGAGAAAGACCAGACTGCAGTAAGAAATGACAGCAGAATTAGAACCGTGATTTCGAAATAGGAAAAAGTGAGACTTTCTGAATGGTGCCCGGAACCGGAATCGAACCAGTGACACGGTGATTTTCAATCACCTGCTCTACCGACTGAGCTATCTGGGCATTAAGTTTTGACGGGTGCTATTATGCTATATCGGGAGCAATGAGTCAAGCGTTTTCTTCCAAAAAATTCCGGACGGCCGCTGAATGCTCCCGGGACCGTCCGGAATCTGAAGCCCTCCGGCATTTCCCCGGGCTCAGGACCTCGCGGGAAGGGACTCGATGAAGCTGTCGCCGTCCTTAAGGAGCGAGTCAACGAACTTCGGGAGCGTCGTCCCGGCCTTCCCGTAAACGGACTTCCTGAAATAGCCTGCCTGCTCGCTTGCCGAGAGGTTGAACTCGACGTTCACCGCGCCCCTCGACGCCGCGATCCGCGCAAACCCAGCCGCCGGGTAGACGACGCCCGACGTCCCGACCGCAAGGAAAAGGTCTGCGCTCCATAGCGCCTCCTCGATCTCCTCCATGTGGTAGGGGATCTCCTCGAAGAACACGATGTGCGGCCTTACGGTGCCCTTCGCCCCGCAGTGCGGGCAGTCCTCGCGCGGCGCGACATCGCGGTCGCAGGGGAAGACCGTGCCGCAGCGCGGGCAGTAAATCTCGGTGAGCGATCCGTGCATGTGGTAAAGATTCTCCGATCCGGCGCGCTCGTGCAGGTTGTCGATGTTCTGGGTGACCAGCGTCACGCTCCCCTTCTTCCACTCCTTCTGCAGCCTCGCGACCGCGAAATGGGCGGGGTTCGGCTCCACGTTATGGAGGTTCCTCCTCATGGTGTTGTAGAAGTTCTCCACAGTCGCGGGATCGCGCTCGAGCGCGGAGGGTACGCAGACGTCCTCGATGCGGTGGTTCTCCCAGAGCCCGGTCTCGGAGCGGAACACCGGTATGCCGGACTCCGCGGAGATGCCTGCTCCGGTCAGGATGACGATATTCTTAATCATGATGCCTTTCCTCCTTTATCGAATCCTCTGATCTCAGTCAAGGACGCTCCGCGGATCAATGTCCGCCGACCACCTCACGATGCCGCGCCCCGGCAGGCGGTCAATGAGCGGCCCCGCGGCCGAGAGCGTGCGGTGGAGCGGCCTGCGCGCCGCGGACGAAATCATGATGAGGACCCGGTACCTTCCCGCGAGCTTCTCCATGCGGGCCGGGACCGGCGGCTCGGCGCTCACGCCCTCCCCAAGGTGCTCCGAGATGATTTTGAACGCATTCTCGGCAAATGCCATGACATCATCCGGATTCTGTGACTCAAAGCGCAGAAGCGCCTGCCTGGAGTACGGCGGGAGCGACATGCTGCGCCTCACGGCAAGGGCCTCCTCCGCGAAGGCGTCGTAGCCCTTCGAGACGATGGTCTGAAGCACCGCGTGATCCGGATAGAAGGACTGCACGGCGACCGTGCAGGGAAGAGCGCTGCGTCCGGTTCTTCCCGCGACCTGGGTGTAGAGCGCCGCGAGATCCTCCGCTGCCCGGAAATCCTCCGAGAAGAGCGAGCTGTCGATGTTGAGAATCGCGGCAAGCGTCACGTTCGGGAAATCGTGCCCCTTCGCGAGGATCTGCGTGCCGATGATTATCCGGTAGCGTCCCGCCCTGATCCCCTCGACCGCCGCCTCAAGGCTCCCCCGCCTTTTCGTGGTGTCGCGGTCAACCCTCACCACGGGATAACCCGGGAAAATCTTCTCCGCGGCCGCCGCGAGCTGCTCCGTGCCGGTGCCGAGGACGGTGAGGTTCCCAGAGCCGCACGAAGGGCATCTTTCAGGCGGCCTGAAAAAAGCCTCACAGTGATGGCATACGAGGCGGTTCTCCTGCCGGTGGTAGGTGAGATGCGAGTCGCAGTTCGGGCAGTCGAACACCTTGCCGCAGTCGGCGCAGACCATCACCGGGGCAAAGCCGCGGCGGTTCAGGAAAAAGAGCACCTGGTGCCCCGCCTCAAGCTCGCGCCCCGCAAGACCGATGAGCGCCGGGGAGAGTCCTGAGACGAGCCTCGTGCCGCGCACATCGATGATCTTCCGCTCCACGTGCCCCTCAGCCGCCGCTCCGGCGCGCCTCGTGAGGCGGAGGAGCCGGTAGCGGCCTGACATGGCGTTCGCGAGGCTCTCGAACGAGGGCGTCGCGCTCCCGAGGACTACCGGGCACTTCGCGAGGCTGCCGCGGAACACGGCGAGATCGCGCGCGTTGTAGCGGCAGCCGTCATCCTGCTTGTATGACTCGTCATGCTCCTCGTCGACGATGATGAGGCGGAGGTTCCGGAACGGCGTGAATATCGCCGAGCGGGTGCCCACGAGCACCGCGGCGCTCCCGTCAGCCATGGAGAGGTAGGCGTCAAGCCTGTCCCCGTCGGAGAGCCCCGAGTGGGTGACGGCGACCGGGACGCGGAAGCGCCTCATGAACCGCGCGAGCGTCTGCGGTGTCAGGCTTATCTCCGGAACCATCACGAGGGCCTGTCCGCCCGATCTCACGACCTTCTCGATGAGCTGCAGGTAAATCTCGGTCTTCCCCGATCCGGTGACGCCCTCGAGGAGGAACACGCCGAAGCCCTCCTGGGCCGAGACCGTGCAGAAGGCGGAGCGCTGCTCCCCGTTGAGCTCCTTGCGGTCCGTGACATTGACCGGCTCCCTCATGGTCCGCCAGTCAGGGGCAATGCTCCGGAGATCAAGCCCCTCGATTATCCCTTTCCTGAGGAGCCCCTCGAGGACGGACGGGGAAATCCCCGCCTGTGTAAGCTGCCTCCGCGAGACCGCCGCGCCGTCACTGAGGAATGACACCGCCGCCTTCTGCCTCTCTCCCCTCAGGTGCGTGACGTCAGCGCCCTCCATGAGGCGGAAGCCCGGCTCCGGCTTCTTCTTCGCGGGAGCTCCGGTCCTGAGGACTCTCGGCAGAGCAAGCGAGAAGATCTCACCCTCGGGCGCATGGTAGTAGCCTGATATGAAAAGGCAGAGCGAGATGACGTCCCCGTCCATCACGGGCGAGCTGTCGATTATCCTGAGAACAGGGAGGATCCTCCCCTCAAAGCCCGCGGGCTTCTCTTTCCTGATCCTGACGCAGACGCCGGTGAGAGTGCGGCCGCTGAAGCTCACCTCAAGGCGCGAGCCCGGCGCAATGCCGGAGCCCTCAGGGGCCGTATAGGTGAAAAGCCCCGCTGCCATGGCGGGAACGGCGACAGAGGCATAGAGGACTCCCCCCTGCCCGGCGCCGCTTCCGAAGAGATCCGGCTCAGGCTGCATCCCCGGCCTTCACGGCAAAGAGCTTCTGCACTGAGGCGTCAAGCTCGTCAAGGAGGGCATAGCGCTTACGGTAGAGCGAGCGCTTCTTCGAGGGGATGGAGGCGAGATCCTTCCGGGGCTCCGACGAGATCTCGGAGAATCCCTCCATATCGGTGTCCTTCGCCCCGAACGCTGCCCAGATTGCGTCATAGTCGCAGTAGACCTTGCGGCTCAGCTTCTTGTAGTGGAAGTCCTGGAACACGTGATGGGAGGTCTTGACGGCAACGACGCGCCTCGCTCCGCAGGCCTTCGCGAACATGAACACCAGATCAGTCACGAGGTGCATCGGGATGAGGCCGAACGCCTGGCGGGTGATGGTCCTGAGCGCGCCCTGGGGATCCTTCGCCGAGGGGTCGCAGCCCTGGATTGAGGTTATGGCAAGCGACATGGCGTCGCCGTCCTTCACGAAGCTGAACGCCGCGGAGTACATGCGCATGTCATTGGCGTCGACCACGGAGAAGGCAAGCTCCGCCTCGCGCCTGAAGGTTGAGCTCGCATGGAGTATCACATGGTACTCCGCCTCCTCCTCGTTCCTCCTCTGAAGCCTGAGGACCGGGATGCCGCCCGATGAGTAAAGGCGCCTTATATAGTTACGGTAGAGGCTTCCGAGCGTCTCGTAGTGGAAATAGATCTGATCGATTCTCTTCCTTATCGGGAGCCCCTTGCAGAAGTAGGGCCTGAAGGGCTTGTAGAAGATCGCCGGCTCGATGTCGCCGATGTAGCGGAACTCCGGCCTCGAGAACAGATCGCAGAGCTTCCTGAAGCTGCGGCGGTGGAGAATCATGCGGAAAAAGGCATGGATCTCCCTCGTGACCCTCCGGCGCGGAAGATTGTCGTGCACCACGCGGTTCACATCGGGGATGGTGATGTTGCCCCTTTCTACCAGTTCTGACCAGATCATAGGACGCTCTCGAAAACTTTACTCAGTCAGTATAAAACACAAGCAGGCAAGTTGCAAAAAAGGACCGCTGAAATGTGAGCGGGCGGCGTCCGGAGCACTCCGGCTTAGGCAATTTCCGCTTGACAGGAAATTGCGCGGTGCGTACAATGTGCCCCGTTGCCCAGATAGCTCAGTCGGTAGAGCAGGTGATTGAAAATCACCGTGTCACTGGTTCGATTCCGGTTCCGGGCACCATTTCTGAGCCGGCTTAGCTCAGTTGGTAGAGCAGCTGATTTGTAATCAGTTGGTCATCAGTTCGAATCCGTTAGCCGGCACCACGCCGCATTCTTTTCCTGTTCTTCATTTATATTCCCTGCGTTCACTGCCACGGCACTCTTGCGTCAGTTTCCGTTCAGGCTGTCATGCTCTGCTTCCGCAGCAGGCATTGGAAAGAGGAAAGGCGCGGCGCACCTCTTAGGGCTCCGCCCCTTCTCCGGGGAAACTTTTCTCCGGCCGCCGCGCCGCTGCGGGCTCCTGGCTTCACTCATTCCCGGAGCGCTTCATGTCCTCGATAAGCTGCAGCTTCCTCTTGTAGAGCGCGATGCGCTTCTTCTGCTCGGAGAGCTCCCTCATGAGCCCCGCCTCCGGGCTGCCGCCGTCCATTGCGCCGAGATCCGCCAGGAGCTGCACCCGCGCCGCGTCGAACATGCTGCGCTTTCTCACCTCGCTGAAGAGGCGGCCCATGCGGGTCTCCATGAACGCGGTGTCCTCGGGGCCCGCGTACTCGAGGAGGACATTGGAGAGTCCCAGGGCAAGGCGCTCGAGCTGCACGATCTTGGCCTGCTTGTCCCTCACGGACGCGCCCTCCGGGAGATCGCGGTAGTACGCCTCGAACTTCGCCCGCTCGTCGTCGACATCCTTCTGTATGCTTGCGATCAGGTTCTGCAGGACCTGGATCTTGCGGTCAAGCGCGTCGTCAAGGGAGATGTTGACGCTCGGCTTCGACCTTGTCTCGGCGTCAGCCTTCTCAACGGCCTTCGCCGCCTCAGGATTGTCACGGAGGGCCTCGCGGAGCCGGTGCTTGAGGGAGTCCTCCTCGACGTCGAGCGAGAGGAGCTCGCCCCTCATGTCATTGAGCCTGCTCTCCGAGGAGCCCTGCGAGAGGTTCATGACGCTCTGCGAGTAGTCAAGCGCGTGGAACTTCACCGAGACATCGCTCTCGGGGAGAGCACCGTCAGCCGTCCCCGGATCAGAGCTGTCCGCGGCCGGCGAGGGAGCGGAGAAAAGCGCGCCGAGCGCGAGAATAACCGCCGCATTGATTTTTTTCAGCATCATGATAGCCTCCCTCAGAGCCGCTTTGCATACAGGAAATCCGTCACTGTGATTTTAGCCGCATTCCGGGTTAATTAAAAAGGAAAAACAGGCATATTCACGGGAAAGCTCAAAGATTTTGAGTGCCCGGGAATATTCAGGGGAAAGCCGGCCTATGGACAGTACGGGCACAGGCCGCGCTCATTCCTGAGCTGCTCAGTCCTTTTATAGGCACGGCTGAACCCTTTCAGGCTGAAAGTGTCAGAAAATGCGCCGCTCCCATCCCCGATCTGCAGCCTCACCCTGCTTCCCTGCCCAAGATACATGGGGATGCTGAAAACGAGCCCCGTCATAACGTAGAAATTGGCATTGTCGTCCATCACATCACAGGTCGTCGAGAAACCCGGAGATGAATGAGAGTCAACAAACAATGAGCACCCTGCTTTCGCCTGCCGGCCAGGCAGATAGACATTTCCCAGATCGGAGCCATTCTTCGGTATGATGACAAGCATCCTGGCCTCATCCCTCAGATACTCAACGGCAAGGCCGGTCTGCTTATTCAGTGCGGACTCCGCGTAGATCCTGGCCAGGTCCTGGCTGTTGATGTGGAATATACAGGAGCACCAGTCACTGAAGCACTGTCTGTCTGACACACGCCCTGTATCTGCCATTGAGGCAAAAGGGCATATTGCCATGACCGCGGCAAGCGCCCATGCAAGTCTTCCCATTGTCACTCCCTCCAAGCAGTCCCTTCAGGCACGGCCCTGCATCGCATGGCGTATGCCTGATTTACCCCCATCGCTGCCCGTTGCGGCGCAGCATGTCCTCAGATATGCGTGATCCGTGCCGCATGCCTGCGCCGCATGCAAGATTCCGCACATGAGTCAGCTCACATGAAATAATACTTCACAGAAGGCTGCTTTTTCGTGACTCATTCCTCAGGACGGCCCGTGTACATAGGGAAAGCCGGTCCGGCGTACTCTCATGAGCAGCCTGCCGCTCACATTATGCGGGGAACCACGCAATCGTGTTCCGGGCTCTCCTGATGCTCTGCGCTCCTAACTACCCGGCCTATGAGCGTTCCTGATGCTCAGGACTTATATAATTCCGTGACTTTCCTCCGAAATATCAGTCTCATACCGCCTAATGTCACATATAGCGGCGATGCCGAGTTACAAACTTCGTCTCTTTAGGCTACAATACGGAAAGGACCGCCCTCAGGGCAGTCTGCAGGACCCGGGGGAGCCCCGGGCCGCGGGATATCATTTGAAACAATAAGAAGAAGAACAGACATGGCAGCAGACGAGAACGGCACCGGCGCGGCCGGCGCACCCTCCGGGGAGATAGCCCGGATGGAGGACATCCACCAGATCGTGAGCGGCATGACGCAGCAGAGGTTCCTCACTGACGCCGGCATGGCGCTGCTGCCCAAAAGGATAGGGCGCGAGGGCGCGGAGCTCGCGGCAAGGACGCTGAGCCTCATCACAAAGGGAGCAAGAGGCATCGTTGTCCTCGCCGCAGTCACGGATCCCTCGATCACGAGGACCATGCCGGATGACGGCATCTACCTGAGCGCCGAGTCCGACTACCTGACCGATCTCGAGGGCTGCCCTGCCCTGAAGCACGACACAGCCCTCGGCGAGGCGCTTGAGGCAGAGGGTGTATATTTCAGCACAGCATCGTCCGGGAAGCTCTCAAGGGGCTTTGACCGGAACGTGCTCTTCCCCATCATAAAGGAGCTGTTCCCGGAGACGCCGGTCAGCGCGGCGCTCGTCAAGAAGGGCTCAAGAAGCATGGTGTCCGAGTTCATCTCGGCCTGCCTTAAGGTGAGAAGAGCCGTGGTCTGCGTCTCGGAGCTTAGCTCCAACATGAGCATCTACGAGACCAGGGGCGCCGACTCCACGACGCTCAGCAAGATCCTTGCGGAGGATCCGACCATACCAGACAGGTACGCGGAGTCGGCCCCGCTCGTGAACGCGCAGATTATCGCGGGGAGCAATTTGTTTATGCTTCCCAAAATTATAAAATACGGAACGCACAGCAAGTTCCATTCACTCATAAATGTAACCGGGTACGCGGCGGTCGCCTATCTGCTCGACCGCCGTGACGCCCTGAAAGCGGACGTGTGACTCTGCAGGACTCTGACCAGGCATTAATTTTAATAACAAAGTTACGGGGGGAGACAAAATGACTGAAGGCAGCACGGGCTACAAATCACTAGAGCAGGCCTTTTCGCTCGGGAAGGGGCAGGACAAGGCGCTGGAATGGCTGGTCGAGACGAAGCAGCCGGTGGCGGTTTTTCTGATAAGCGGCATCAAGCTTGAGGGGGTAATCAGCAGCTTCGATCAGTACTGCCTGCTCCTCACCGACTACCGCGGCAACCAGCAGCTCATCTACAAGGCTAAGGTCTCGACCATCGCCATCGCCGGTCCCAGGAAAAAGGACGGGCAGAAGCCGAGGCGCGATCACGATCAGCAGCAGAGCTGACCGTCCCTCACCTTCACCAGGCTGAACCCTCCCCTGTGCGCGGCCTCGAAGCCGAGGGGAGAGTCCTCGAACACAGTGCACTCCGAAGGCTGAAGGCCGAGCTTCTCCGCGCAGAGGAGAAAGGTGTCCGGCTCAGGCTTGTACCTGGTCACGTCCGCCGACGTGACGACTGTCCCGAAGAATCCGTCAAGCCCCGCGGCGCGGAGCACGTCCCGGGCATTCTCCCGGAGCGTCCCCGTGCCGACCGCAAGCCCTGTTCCACGCTCCCGGGCCTCCGTAAGAAACGGGATCACCCAGGGGAAGGGCCTTATCCCGGGGATGAGGCGGCGGTAGTTCTCCGTCTTCTCGCGCGCGAGCGCCTCCGCGCTCTCCTTTATGCCGAACCTCTCCCGGAGCTTTCCGCCCATGACAAAGCTCGGCACCCCGCCGTGCGCGAGGAAATACTCCTTCCCCTCATGTATGCCGCGGCGCTCCAGGACCTGCTGCCAGGCCATGATGTGGAAGGGCATGGAGTCGACAAGCGTCCCGTCCATGTCGAAGATGAAGCCGCGGGAGCGGAGGAGAGCTTGAGGGACAGCCATCAGACGCGCCTGTACATCAGATCGTGAATCACGTGCCCGAGCCTGATGCCGCGCTGCTCGAACTTCGTGACCGGACGGTCAGGGCGGGGCTCGATGAACCGGCCGTCTGCCGCGAGGTTCACGAACTCCCCGGATGCCCCGATCACCTCAAGCATCTCCTCTGCGTAGCTCTCCCAGTCAGTCGCGAGGTGGAGGATTCCGCCTGACCTGAGCTTTTGCGCTGCAAGCGCGATGAAGGATGGCTGCACGATTCTCCTCTTGTGGTGCTTCTTCTTCTGCCAGGGATCGGGGAAGAAGAGCTGGATTCTCGAGAGCGATCCGTCCGGGATCATGTGCGTCATGATGTCGACGGCGTCGTCGCTCATGACGCGGAGGTTCTCTATGCCGCGCTTCTTCATCTCGCGGAGACACACCCCGACGCCCGGGCGGTGGACCTCGATGCCGAGGAAGTTCAGCTCCGGCGCCTTCTCCGCCATCTCGAGGATGGAGGAGCCCATGCCGAAGCCTATCTCAAGAACGACATCGTTCGCATTGCCGAAAAGCGTGCTGAAGTCAAGGACTGTATCCTCCGAGTACCCGATGCCGTACACGGGGAAGAGCTCCGTGAGGGCCTTCTCCTGCGACGGGGTAATTCTTCCCTCGCGGCGGACGAAGCTCCTGATCTTCCAGTGCTCCCTCGCGTAATCCGCGTCATGCTCCGGAGCGCCGGCGCCCTCCGGGGCAGCGTTCCCTTCCGGAGAAACGGCTGGAGCCATGCTCTCCTGCAGGTCAGTCTCTTTCTCTGTCATTTCATCTCCTGAACAAAAAGGCCCCGTCAGCGTTCGCGCGCCGGCGAGGCACTGTGCAGCCTTTCAGCATGAAGGCTGTCAGATAAGGTGAAGCTTCTCCATCTCGGACCTGATCTCCTTCTTCGTCTCCTCGGAGAGCGGAAGGATCGGCAGCCTGCACTCCGGAGTGCAGAGGCCGAGGAGGCTTGCGGCGTACTTGGCGCCTGCCGGGCTCGGCTCCTTGAACATCAGCTTGTGAAGCGGCATCAGGGTGTACTGGATGTCCCTGGCCTCCTCCCACTTCCCCTCTGCCATGAGCTTCTGCATCTTCGAGAGGAGCGCGGGAGCGCAGTTAGCGGTGACGGAGACGCAGCCGCAGCCGCCTGCGACATTGAAGGAGACGGCGGTGGAGTCATTTCCGGAGAGCCAGGCGAAGTCGCTGCGGTGAATCAGGTTGTGCTCGACCCAGGGGCGCTCGAGATCGCCGGTGGCGTCCTTCACTCCCACAATCCTCGGGAGCTCCGCTAGGCGTGCGAGGGTGTCAGACTTGATGTCGACCACGGTGCGGCCGGGGACGTTGTAGACGATGATGGGGAGGTTCGTGTTGTCGTGGACGTACTTGAAGTGCTCATAGAGCCCGGCCTGGTTCGGCCTGTTGTAGTAGCCGGCGTTGTGGAGGACCGCGTCGGCGCCGTACTTCTCAGCCATGTTGGTGTAGTAGACGGACTCGACCGGGTTGTTGGAGCCGGCTCCCGCAAGCACCGAGGCCTTCCCGCCGCACTCCTTCACCGTCTCGACGGTAATCTGCATGACCCTGCAGTGCTCCTCCTTCGTGAGGGTAGGACACTCGCCGGTGGTGCCGGTGGGGCAGATGCAGTCAGTGCCGTTCTCGACCTGCCACTTAACGATGCGCCTCAGCGCCTCCTCATCAACAGAGCCGTCCCTGAAGGGAGTAATGAGAGCGACAATTGAACCGTGTATCTTAATCATAGCTGCTTTCTCCGGATGTCAGCAAAACCGGCTGTGATTATATACTTTTGCCAGGAGTTTTACAGGACTCACGGGAAAGCGCGCGCTCCGCGGTCCTTTCCCCGGCGCACTGCCCGCCGCGGCCGTGCCGTTTGAAAAAAGTGACATTTGATAGAGTTTGCCCGCCTTTATGCTGTTACAATCGCACATGACTGTTTACGGGCAACAGGGGGATAAGAATGTCAGGAGTACTTGCAGTGGTTCTTGCGGGCGGCGAGGGATCCCGTCTCCTTCCGCTCACGATATCAAGAAGCAAGCCGGCTGTTCCTTACGGCGGCAGCTACCGCCTCATCGACTTCGTGCTGAACAACCTCGTCAACTCGAACATCATCAAAATCTATGTCCTGACCCAGTTCAAGTCGCAGTCGCTCTACATGCACCTCAAGAAAGGATGGAACGTGAGCGGCATCCCGGGCTGCTTCATCGAGCCGATCCCCGCGCAGATGAGGATGGGAAAGCGCTGGTACGACGGCACGGCGGACTCCGTATACCAGAACATCTCCTTCATCCAGGAGGTGCAGCCCGCCTGCATCTGCGTGTTCGGCTCCGACCACATCTACAAGATGGACGTGACGCAGATGCTCGACTTCCACAAGTCGAAGGGCGGGGTGCTCACCGTCTCGGCGATAAGGGTCCCCAAGGAGGCCGCCCACCGCTTCGGCGTCATCGAGGTTGACCAGGACGGCATGATGATCGGGTTCGAGGAGAAGCCGCAGAACCCCAAGACCATCCCGGGAGATCCCGGCCGCTGCCTCGTCTCGATGGGCAACTACATCTTCAACGCGGAGACACTCTACCAGGAGATCGCCGCCGACGCGGAGAACCCCTACTCGAGCCACGACTTCGGCAAGGACATCATCCCCGATCTCTTCCCCCGCGACAGGGTCTACGTCTACGACTTCCTGACAAACCGCATCCCGGGCGAGAGGGGCGACAACTACTGGAGGGACGTCGGCGATCTCGACACCTACTGGCAGTCCCACATGGACATTCTCTCCGAGACGCCGCCCTTCAGCCTCTACAACCCGATGTGGCCGCTCCACACCAATTACCCTCCGCTCCCGCCCGTGAAATTCAACGACACGCCGAAGAACGGCATAACCATCAGCCACTCGCTCATCTCGGCAGGCTCCGAGGTCACCGAATCGCTCATCTCGAGGAGCGTCCTGGGGTTCGAGTGCCGCATCAGCGCCGGCTGCTCGATCAATGACTCCGTGCTCCTCGGCGAGACCAAGATCGGCGAGGGCTGCCGCCTGAGCCGCTGCATCATCGACAAGGACGTCGAGATCGCCCCGGGCACCGTGCTCGGCGAGGATCCGGAGAAGGACCGCGACCGCTACAGCACCTCCAGGAACGGGATAATCGTTATTCCCAAGGGATCAAGGGTGGGCTTCTGATGAATATCCTCTTTCTGACATCCGAGCTCTCCGGCATAGCGAAGACCGGCGGCCTTGCCGACGTCGCCAAGGCGCTCCCCAAGGAGCTCGCCCGCGAGGGGCACGTCACCCGCGTCGTGATGCCCTACTACTCGAGCATCAACCCCGCGCTGCAGCCAGAGGTCCGCGGCACCTTCGTCCTCGCGACCGCCCCGAACGCCGCCGGCATCACCTACCAGGTCTACGAGCTCCCGGTCGCCGGGTTCACGGTCTGGCTGGTGAAGTGCGACAGGTATTTCGAGAGGCCCTGCCTCTATGACGATCACGGCGCGGCCTACCCGGACAACGGCGAGCGCTTCGCCTTCCTCGCCGCGGCTGCGCTCGACATCTGCGTGCATTTCAACTTCAGCCCGGACATCGTCCACTCGAACGACTGGCACACCGCCCTCGCGCCGATGATCCTCCGCACCCGCTACGGGCACACTCCCCTCTTCGCGAGGACCGGATCGGTCCTCACCATCCACAACGGATCGTTCCAGGGGGTCTATGACCGCGGGCAGCTCTGGCTCATCCCCGAGATCGCCTACAACTATCAGGCGGACATCAGCCAGGGCGGGAACAATGTGAATTTCCTCAAGTGCGGCGTACTCTACGCCGACCAGGTCAACACCGTAAGCCCGAGCTACGCGCAGGAGCTGATGACGACACTCGGCGGACACGGCATGTGCAGGATCTACCAGTACCGCGCCGAGAGCTTCCGCGGCATCGTGAACGGCTGCGACTACACCGACTGGAACCCGGAGAGCGACCAGCTTATCCCGGTGAACTTCACGAGCGAGTCGCTTGAGTCGAAGAATACCTGCAAGCATGAGCTGCAGAAGCTCTGCGAGCTTCCGGTGTGCGATCTGCCGGTGTTCGGCATGGTCTGCCGCCTCACCGAGCAGAAGGGCATCAACCTCCTCCTCCCGGTTGTGGAGAAGTTCCTCTACCACCGCGTGGAGCTCATCATCCAGGGCTCCGGCGATCCGAGGCTCGAGGAGAGGCTGCAGCAGATCGCCGCGGCGCACCCGGACCGCTTCCACTACACGAGCGCGTTCGACAACCGCCTCGCGCACATGATCGAGGCGGGCTCCCAGTTCTTCCTCATGCCCTCGCTCTTCGAGCCCTGCGGCCTCAACCAGATGTACTCGCTCGCCTACGGCACCCTCCCCATCGTGAGGGCCGTCGGCGGGCTCAAGGACACCGTCATCGACTATGACCGCGACCATGAGAACGCGACCGGATTCAGCTTCGCGGAGCCCGAGCCCATCTCGCTGCTCTCGAGCATGAGGCGCGCGCTGCTCTTCTACCTGCAGGAGCCGGAGGAGTACTACCGCCTGCAGTGCAACGCGATGAAAACCAGATACGAGTGGCGCGACTCCGCGGGGCACTACCTCGAGATGTACCGCGACGCGGCCGCGCTCCACCAGGACCAGAGCCGGATGGGAGGCGGAAATTGAGGATGAAGTCATTGCTGTGCGCAGCAGCGGCGGCAGGAGCTCTTGTGCTCCTTGTCTCCTGCGGAAAGCCTGCTGCGGATCAGGGCGCAGCGGCGCCGCAGGCGGAGCAGGAGAGCGTCTCCCCGGGGCTCCAGCCCAGGAAAACCCTTGACAGTTTCAGAAACGCGGCAGACGCTGCCGTACAGGAGAGAGAGAATGGACTCAGAGAAGCAGATCAATATCTCAGCGAGCAATAGCCCTAAGATCAGGCCTTTTAAGAACCGGGACTTCCAGTGGCTGAGGGCCGATGTCTTCGGCTTCTGGAATTTCGGCGAGTTTACCCACCGCGTCTCATCGGCTGCCCTGCTTGCTGCCGCTGAGGCGGCAAGGAGCCTCGGCGAGTCAACCCTCGCCTTCACTGCCGAGTTCGATGGCGAGCCGGTCGGCTATCTCCTCGCCTCGGACCGCGGATCCCTCTCGCTGCGCACCCCGGAGGTGTTCACCAACTACGCAAGGCGCCTCAGGAAGCGTCTCGCGACCAATGACTTCCACCGCGCCTACAAGGCCTACACCGACATCCTCCGCACGCTCTACCCCGCAGAGTCCCCGTCTGACGCCGACTATGAGCTTGTCGCCCTCCTCGTTCCCGACGAGTACCGCGGGCTCGGCATCGCGCACAGCCTCGTCGCTAAGTTCGAGGAGCTCCTCAGGAACAACGGCAAGAAGTCCTACGCCGTAAGCTCAGCGGTAATCGAGGGCAGCCACTTCTTCGACGAGGGCTTCAAAACGGTAGGCGAGAGCAAGGTCACCGTCGAGGTTCCGTCAGGATCAAAGGAGATTGTCTGCCGCCGCTACGTCAGGGAAATCTGATAAAGCTGAGGAAGGACCTGATGAAATCAAAGGCCCGGACTGATGTCCGGGCCTTTTCCGTTTCAGTACAGGCTCACGCGGGACTATTCCTTCTTCTCCCTGAGGTTCACCGCGGCGTAGCGGTAGTACCAGTCAAGGAGCAGCTCGAAGGATCTCGCCTTCCGGCAGTCAGCGTCACCGGCGGGAACCGGCCTCCCCGGATCAAGCTCCAGATCATCAGGCCTCTTCAGGTACATCCCCGTCCAGGAGAAGGCCGGCTCGAATATGAGGCAGGCCTTGCCGTTTATCTCGCTTATCATCCCGTTGAAGGCAAAGGAGGGCTCGCAGCCTCCGGAGAGGAGGTCGCAGCCCGGGTAGACATAGGAGGAGCCGGGGAGCGCCCTCGCGTAGAGCGTCGGGAATATCGCCATCTGCGAGCCGAACCGGTCCTTCTCATAGTCCGCGCCGGCGCGGTACTTCTCCGGCACATAGATCCAGAACGGCACCGAGTGCCCGAGGAGCGCCTCAGAGGTGTCGGTGTAGTTGAGCCCCCTCACGTTATGATCGCCCGTAAAGGCGATGACGGTGTCATCCTTCCCGCTCCCTTTGAGCTCGTCCGCGATGAAGGAGCCGAGCGTGTCGTTCGCGTAGCGGAAGGTCCGGTACATCTGCCTGATGTCAGGGAGGGGGAAGCGCCTCTTCGCGGCCTCCGGCACCTCGAAATCCGCGCCGTGATAGTCCGCGGGGACCAGGTATGGGCCGTGGTTCGTGGTGGAGAGCATCAGGATGAAGACCTTCTCGCCGCTCTTCCGCGCCCTCGCGAGGCGGTCCTTCGCGAAGCGGAACATGAAGCCGTCAGGGATGCCCCAGGCGCCGGCCTTCGCCTCGGGGTAGGCGTTCTCGATATTGTGCTCGTCATCGATCTCGTCGAAGCCGAGGAAGGTGAGGAACTCGCCGATATTGCGCCAGGCGGCGGAGCCCGAGGTGATGAAGACGAGCTTATAGCCCTTTTCCCTGAAAGGCCTCACCGCGTTGAAGAGGAAAGGCGATCTTTTCGCGTCCGAGACGCTCACCTCAAGCCTCGGTCCGCGGATGAGGAGGCGCGCGAGGGTGTCCATGGTGCCGTCGCCCTCGGAGAGGAAGTTCCTGAAATAGTATCCCTGCCCGAGCACGCCGCGGAGGCTCCCCATGAGGTCAAATGACTTGGGATCGTCATAGCGGAGCATGTGGGTGCTCATGCTCTCCATCACCGCAAAGACCACATCAGGGGAGTCCTGAAGGCGGCGGCTCTCTCCCGGGACAGTGTGCCGGAAGGACTTCGCGGGATCCGTACGGTCAGCCTCGATGCCGGTATCCTTCGCGAGGCGCGCGAGCTCGTCCCAGCCTGCCTCAGGGAGCTTCTGGGTCTTCAGGCGGTCTCCCGCCGCCCAGTAAAAGGCGAGCATGGAGTTCGGGAGCGCCATGTTGACCGCGCGGAAGCGGCTTGCCGCCGCGTCGTTCCTGCGGAGCGGGAACTTCCCCAAAGATCCGCGGGTGCCGACGGCATAGACCGCGATGACCGCAATGACGACGACTCCGGCGAGCGCCTTGCCCCATGACGCACCGGTGTTCCAGGGAAGGCGCGCGGAGGAGAAGAGCCGGTCAGCCTTCCGGAAAACGAATATAAGAAGGATGAGGCCGAGGAATACCGCAATAAGTCCCTTCCCGAGCGGATAGTCATGGATGACGGTCTTCATCACCGCCACCGCGTCCTCGTCAAAGGCGCTGAAGATGAAGACGTCGATATAGCTGTTGTAGGTGCGGTAGAAATAGAAGTTGATGACGGAAAAGACCGTGAGGGCGAATACCGTGATCACCCCGCCCGCGGTGAAGGCGGTGCCGACCGTCCGGGGGCTCCTCAAAGCGGAGCCGATGAGCATAATAAGAAGGAACGGCGAGAAGGTGAGTGTGAACGCTCTGATATCATAGAGGGTGCCCGTCCTGAAGACATCGTACTTTTCCGCTCCGGTGAGCTTTCCGAGATCCTCCGCAGCGAATGACTCAAGCATGAGGTATCTCGAGACAGCAGATATAAGCAGGAAAAGCGCTGCCGTAAAGGCTAGCGAGCAGATGATCCTTGCAGGGCCGTACTGGCGCATGGCAATAGTTCCTCAGGTGTAAATCCTCAAAATTATATTCCGGGAGGCAGTCTTTTGGGAAAAAGTTTCTTCAGATTCAGGCATTTCGAGGTGAGGCAGGAGCGCGCCGGCATGAAGGTCTCAACTGACAGCGTGCTGCTCTCCTGCCTCGCGGACCTCGGGAAGCCCCGGAGGATCCTCGACATCGGGACCGGAACAGGGCTCCTCGCCCTCCTCTCTGCGGAGAAGTACCCTGAAGCTCTCGTCACCGGAGTCGAGATTGAGGAAGGGGCGTACCTCGACGCCCTGGGAAATTTCGCTGCGTCGCCCTATTCAGAAAGGCTCACGGCGGTGCACGGCGACATCAGGGAGCTCAGAGACGAAGAATTTGACGCCGTAATCGTGAACCCTCCCTATTTTACGGGGAACAGCCAGGAGCTCCGGAGCGAGGAGCGGCGGACCGCACGGCAGGACGCGACTCTCACGGACAGGGATCTGAGGGACGCGGCGGTGAGGCTCCTCAGGGAGGACGGGATATTCGCGATCTGCCTCCCGCCGCTCCGAGCACCGTCATTTCTCCGGGCGGCAGGGGGAGTACTTGCGCCAGCGGAGGAGATTTCCCTGATTCCGCGAGAGGGAAAGGAGGAGTACCTCCGGATAATCACCCTCCGGAGGACTGGATCCGGAGCCACGTGCGCGAGAAGAACCTTCACTGTACGGAGCGCAGACGGCTCCTACAGCCGTGAGTACCTTGAGGCGACAGACGGGATATTCCTCACCAGGGAGCAGAAGGCGGCGCTCAGGCGGGAGCTCGGAAAAGGCTGACGAGCGCCATGACTCCCTGCCCTGAAGGCGGGAAGAGCAGTGAAAATGAAAAAATCATGAAAAAATCTTCAAAAGGGCTTTAAATTCATTAAAAATCGTGTAAAATAGAACGCGCTACAGGGGAATAGCTCTTAACGGTAGAGCGGCGGTCTCCAAAACCGAAGGTTGTGAGTTCGAATCTTACTTCCCCTGCCATTTCAGAATTGTTTTCCCCCTCGGTCCTTCCATCATTCTGCACTGTTTTTGTTATGTAATTTCACCGCCTTGATCATTGATTCCTGCGGAAATTTTTTGACACTACTCACAAAAATTATATATTATATAATTGCGGTTCAGATAATCAGACGGCCTTTCAGTTTTAACAGTTTTTGTACTGCAGACAGCAAAGAATGTATTTTTCTTAAGCAGCTTACAGTTCACATTTCTGTTAAGAAGTCGTTCGAGGACGAGCTGAAAGCAATTAAAACCAAGAATAGATCCGGCGCTGTTTCATGCGAAAACATCCGGATTTTTAACGCCAGCATGCGGATATACCGGTGTTCATAGTATAAGCACTTGTTTTCTGCAGGCAATCTGATGCGCAAGAGATTTTTTGATCAGTACCGTGTACTGGTCTGAAAGCTGTTGAAAATTGTTTAATTCCGCGTAGCATGCCGGACTGCCGACATTTTACAAAGATGACTGCAGTTTTCAGTAAAAAGGTAGTAAAACTAAGAAATCCCTGGAGAACTCTCACATGGCCAACCCTCTTTACGGCAGGGACATAATATCCATATCTGAACTTACCCGTCCTGAAATCGAGCTAGTGCTCGACACGGCAAAGCGCCTCAAGGAACACCCGGATCACACGCTCCTTAAGGACCGCGTAATCGCAAGCTGCTTCTTCGAGGCCTCCACCCGCACCAGGCTCTCGTTCGAGACCTCGATCCACCGCCTCGGCGGGCAGGTAATCGGCTTCTCCGACGCATCGAACACCTCGATGAGCAAGAAGGGCGAGACCTTCGCCGACACCATCAGGATCATCACCTCCTACGCCGACGCCCTTGTCATGCGCCATCCCCAGGAAGGCGCCGCAAGGCTCGCCGCCGAGGTGTCAAAGGTTCCGGTCATCAACGCGGGAGACGGCTCCAACCAGCACCCCTCCCAGACGCTGCTTGATCTCTTCACCATCTTCGAGACCCAGGGACGCCTGGACAACCTCAGCATCGCCTTCGTCGGCGACCTGAAGTACGGCCGCACCGTCCACTCACTCGCCCAGGCACTCTGCCACTTCGGCGCGAAGCTCCACTTCGTCGCCCCTAAGCAGCTCGCCATGCCCGACTACCTGGTTGACGAGCTCAAGGAAAAGGGGCTCGTCTGCGAGTTCCATGACAGCATCGAGGAAATCCTCCCCGAGCTCGACATCCTCTACATGACCAGGGTGCAGCGCGAGCGCTTCGACGAGAGCGAGTACCACAGCATCGCCTCGAAGTTCATTCTCCGCGCCGCGACTCTCCGCGACGCGAAGAAGAACCTCAAGGTCCTTCACCCGCTGCCCCGCATCGACGAGATCACCCAGGATGTCGACGATACGCCTTACGCATACTATTTCCAGCAGGCCGCGAACGGCGTCTTCGCCCGCGAGGCCCTGCTTGCCCTGGTCATGAACGAGGAGGTCTGAATGTCAGATACTGAGAAGAAGGATTACGGGACGCTCAAGGTTGAGGCCATCAGGAACGGCTCCGTAATCGACCATATCCCGGCAGGAAGGGCCCTCCAGATCCTGAGGCACTTCAAGATCCTGAGGCAGGCCGCGACCGAGCAGATCCCCATCACCGTGGGGCTCAACCTCTCATCGAACAGGAGCGGCACCAAGGACATCATCAAGATCGGCGACTACTTCCTTGATCAGAAGCAGGTCAACCAGCTTGCGTTCCTCGCCCCGGGCTCGACAATCAACATCATCAAGGACTACAAGGTCGTCGAGAAGCTGAGGCCCTCGCTCCCCGAGCGCGTCACGGGCGTCTTCGCCTGCCCCAACGCGAACTGCATCACCAACAGGGAGAACACCGTCGACACCTGCTTCACGGTCTATGAGTCCAAGGGCGAGGTCATGATGAAGTGCCATTACTGCGAGAAGGCCTTCAGCCAGGACATCGTCTGCAAGAACCTGAAGTAAAAGTTTTCCGGGGAGCCGGGGCTCCCCATTGAATTCAGAGGAGAAGGCGCCCGCGGCGCCTTTTCAGAGGAAAAGGCCGGTTCAGGCATACATGCGCATTGGAGCGGGAATGCGGCACGAATATGCCAAGTCCTGTAAAATAGCAGCCGGAACTGGTCATCATTTTTGAGGTTACTGTGGCTAAACTCAGCTATAAAGATTCCGGTGTTGATATCGACGCCGGCGAGGCACTTGTTGAAAACATCAAGGGCGTTGTCGCAAAGACCAACCGCCCTGAGGTAATTGGCGGACTCGGCGGATTCGGCGCTCTCTGCAGCATCCCCGCTAAGTACAAGGAGCCTATCCTTGTCTCAGGAACTGACGGCGTAGGCACCAAGCTCCGTCTCGCCATCACCCTTAACAAGCACGACACCGTCGGCATCGACCTCGTTGCCATGTGCGTCAATGATCTTATCGTCCAGGGCGCAGAGCCCCTGTTCTTCCTCGACTACTACGCTACCGGGCACCTCAATGTACCCAATGCCAGCGAGGTAATCGCAGGCATCGGCCGCGGCTGCGAGATGGCAGGCTGCGCGCTCATCGGCGGCGAGACCGCGGAGATGCCGGGAATGTACCAGACCGGCGACTATGACATGGCAGGCTTTGCTGTCGGCGTGGTCGAGAAGAAGGACATCATCGACGGCTCCAAGGTTAAGGTCGGCGATGCTCTGGTCGGCATCAAGTCATCAGGCCCCCATTCAAACGGCTTCTCCCTCATCAGGAAGGTCCTCGAGGTCTCGAAGGCTGACACCAATCAGAAGATGAAGGACGGACGCACCCTCGGCGAGTCCCTCCTCGCTCCCACCAGAATCTACGTAAAGCCTGTCCTCAAGCTCATCGAGGAGTGCGAGGTCCACAGCCTTGCCCACATCACCGGCGGCGGGTTCTGGGACAACATTCCCCGCGTTCTCCCGAAGAACACCAAGGCTTCCATCAATGAGAAGAGCTGGGAGTGGCCTGAGGTATTCCACTGGCTGCAGGAGAACGGCAACATCGACACCCACGAGATGTACCGCACCTTCAACTGCGGAGTCGGCATGATCGTCGCCCTGCCGAAGGATCAGGCAGAGAAGGCCATCAGTGTCCTCAACGCGGCAGGCGAGCAGGCATTCCTCCTCGGCGACATCAAGGCGGCAAAGGACGGCGAGGCTCAGGTAGAGATTATCTGATCCTGAAGTCCGGCGGACAGAGATACGGCGCCTCAGGGCGCCGTTTTTCGTTTCTGCATCTGAAGAAGAGAGCTCAGGATCATGTCTGATCCGGCATTGCATCAGATAATATGAAGTGACCCC
>DEHC01000067.1:0-38843 GCA_002351705.1 Gammaproteobacteria bacterium UBA2810
CATGGCTTTGAAAAACTCAGAGGAGCACGGCCGGCAAGAAGGATGCAAAGGCCGGAAGCAGCAAGGGCGGAAACAAAAAGGATGCAAAGGCCGCAGGTAAAAAAGGAGGAAAGTCCGCAGCCTACAAACCTGCAGCCAAAAAGGGCAGCGGCGCAAAAGGGAACAAGGGGAACAGGAAGAATAAGAAGTCCTGACTGGGGCTACTCGTCCCGATCCGGCGCCCTGTCCCGGTTCTCCGCCTCCGCTGAGCCGCTCCTGCACACTGCCGCGGGGCCGGCGGGATCCTTCTTGCCTACTGCGCCGATGACCGCGGCGCCGATCCTTGTCATGCGCTTCTCGGTCAGCGCGGCAAATCCAGCGAGCTTCTCCTCCTTTATCAGGATCTCTATCAGGCAGCCCTCGTCCTGGTAGTTCGAGATCATCCTGAGGTACGGATCGTCTGGCGGTGTGCTGAGGCTCCCGAGTATGGCCGGGGGCCCGATCCGGCAGAAGACCTGATTCTCGCCGTCAGGCGCAAGCCTTCCCTCGGCCGAGCCGCCAAGCCTGCTTTTGAAATCGGTGATCTCGAGAAGAATGACCGGATCATGGGTCTCCCCGTAGCACTTCGCTATGGCCCTGCCGATCCGGTTCCCCTTGCGGCTCCCGAGGGAGGCGAGCATGCGGTAGACCTCGTCATCGCCGTACTCGATGGAGAGGCTCTTCACCGCGACAACCTTGAGATTGCTCAGCGTCACGGCGTCATATATCCTTCCGGCGACAGAGTATCCCCTGCGGATGATTCTCTCCAGAGTGCTGTTCATGATGAAGACCTCCTGCCGGTGACGCTCCCGTGATTTTACCTGAAATGATCCGCTTTCCCTCATTTGAGCGTGACTGACGGGCGGCCGGCGTGATTTTCCCTATTGTATTCTTTTGGACTGAAAACATCACTGAAACGGATCAGATGAAGCTGTCCATGGTGCCCGGCATCAATTCCCCGGAGGTGATGGCTGCGCGCCGGTGGTTCCGGTGGGCGCAGTGAACTGCATCATGGGGCGCACCGGCTTGCCTCATGCCCCGTATGTGATCGCGCTGCATAAATATGCAGCCGTGATGCTCAGGAAACGGCAGGCTTTCAAGGATCCGTCCGCGTTTCTGCACCAGTCCTGGGCCATGGCGCGCACCGGTACGGATATTTTTTAATCGGATGAACGGGACAGGCAGAATTGCGTATCCCGTACGTCATTTCACCAATCCTGTGCGCCAGGACTGAAAAAGTATTCAAATTGTGCTTTTCGTGCACCCTGTCCTGTTACGGGAGCAGCCCGGAAAGGCTCATGGCCAGTGCGCGGCGCTCAGTATTTTCCTGTAAGGCACAGTTTCCTCAGACTCCCCGGAAATCAATGGCAGAGCGCTTCTCCGGGGCCCGGCTTTTATTCAGTTATGAGATCCGGCGCACAAAATTCCGCCTGTGGCACGCTCCTTGCTCTTTCAGTGATGTAACCGACAGTAATTTTCATCAGACTGGAGACAGCTCATATGGTAAAAATCAGCAAGCTTGCCGTGGCCGCACTGCTTTCAACCGTTCTCGGCAGCAGCGCCGCACTGGCTGCGGAAGACACGATCAAGATCGGAGTGCTCCACTCCCTCTCGGGAACCATGGCGATTTCCGAGACCTCCCTCAAGGACACGCTCCTTATGCTCGTTGACGAGCAGAACAAGAAGGGCGGCGTCCTTGGCAAGAAGATTGAGGCCGTTGTCGTTGACCCTGCATCGAACTGGCCGCTCTTCGCGGAGAAGGCCCGTGAGCTTATCCAGAAAGACAAGGTTGCCGCCATCTTCGGCTGCTGGACCTCCGTTTCAAGAAAGTCCGTGCTCCCTGTCGTCGAGGAGCTCAACGGCATCCTCTTCTACCCTGTTCAGTATGAGGGCGAGGAGTCCTCGAAGAACGTGTTCTATACCGGAGCTGCGCCCAACCAGCAGGCTATCCCCGCGGTTGACTATCTCCTCAAGCAGGGAGTCAAGCGCTGGGCGCTCGTCGGAACCGACTACGTCTACCCGAGAACCGCGAACAAGGTCCTGGAGGCGTACCTGAAGTCCAAGGGCTTCACCGACAAGGACATCATGATCAGCTACACCCCGTTCGGCCATTCTGACTGGCAGTCCATTGTCTCGGAGATCAAGAAGTTCGGCGGCGCCGGCGAGAAGACCGCGGTCATCTCCACCATCAACGGCGACGCTAACGTTCCTTTCTACAAGGAGCTCGCCAACCAGGGCGTCAGCGCCAAGGACATCCCGGTCATCGCCTTCTCCGTCGGTGAGGAGGAGCTTGCCGGAATCGACACCAAGCCCCTGGTCGGCCACCTTGCCGCCTGGAACTACTTCGAGAGCGTCGACAGCGAGCTCAACGACGAGTTCATTGAGAAGTGGCACAAGTTCGTGAAGGACGAGAAGCGCGTCACCAACGACCCGATGGAGGCCACTTTCATCGGCTTCAACATGTGGGTCAAGGCGGTCGAGAAGGCAGGCACCACCGACTACTCGGCAGTTCAGGATGCCCTTATCGGCATCTCGGTCCCGAACCTGAGCGGCGGAATCGCCACCATGATGCCGAACCATCACATCACGAAGCCCGTCCTCATCGGCGAGATTCAGGATGACGGCCAGTTCGAGATTGTCGACCAGACCAAGGGAACTGTCGTCGGAGACGCGTGGTCAGACTACCTTCCGGGCTCAAAGGACCTTATTTCTGACTGGCGCAAGCCGCTCTCCTGCGGAAACTTCAATGTAGTCACCGGCAAGTGCGGCGGAGCATCGAAGTAACAGCGTAAAGGCATTATTTCCTGCATCTCTGTGACCTCCCTTGTCCGGGCCGACAAAAGCCGGCTGTCTGGCGGGGGAGGTTTTTCTATCCGGGAACAAGCTTATGAAAAGTACAGCTAAAATGTTTTGCGCGGCGCTTCTCGTGCTGCTCGGCTTCCTGCTCCCGCAGGCGGCAGCTGCCATGACGCCGGACGAGGCCCTGGCGGTCCTCGGTGACAGGAGCTCCTCGTTCGAGCAGAAGAAGGAAGCGTTCGACGTCATCGGCGACAGCAAGGAAAACTGGAGCCAGCTCCTTATCGAGTCAGCGCAGAAGGGCGAGCTCTTCTTCGACAAGAAGAAGCATGATGTCTACGCGAAGGTAGGAGACAACTACTTCAAGGTCAAGGGCGGCGAGGCGTTCAGCGGCAAGAGCCGGGACCTGAAGCGCGTCTCGGTGAACAACAGCATCCGCGAGAGCCTCCACCTCATCCTAGCGATGCGCACCCTCTCCGACCAGAGCATCCCCGAGGACAGGAGGATTGAGAGCGCCCATGCGCTCATCGGCAATGTCTCGCAGGAGGACGCGTCTAAGCTGCAGCTCCTCCGCGACCTCTACATCACGACCGATCCTGATCTCTCGGAGATGCTGACCTATGTCATCGCCTCCGCGGACCTCAATGACGAGGACCCCAAGATCAGGAACGGCGCGATGCATATCCTCTCGGGATTCAGATCCCCGCTTCTCCTGCAGAAGCTCGGGGACATCGCCGAGCATGACGCAGATGTCTCTAACCGGGTCTACGCCGAGAAGCAGGCTGCGGGCCTCAGGTCATCCCAGTCGTTCTACAGCGGCCTTGAGACGGTTTACTTCGGCATCAGCCTCGGCTCGGTCCTGGTGCTTGCCGCCATCGGCCTCACCATCACCTTCGGCGTAATGGGCGTCATCAACATGGCCCACGGCGAGCTGATGATGATCGGAGCCTACACGGTCTATGTCATCCAGCAGTGCATGCCTAGCTACCCGGGCCTTGCCCTCATCATCTCGATCCCGGCGGCATTCTGCGTGAGCGGCCTCACCGGAATAATCATCGAGCGCACGGTCATACAGCACCTCTACGGGCGCCCGCTTGAGACGCTGCTCGCGACCTTCGGCATCAGCCTTCTCCTGCAGCAGCTGGTGCGCAGCATCTTCACCGCGCTCAACCGCAACGTGGTCATCCCTGACTTCATGAGCGGCGCGATAAAGATCAACGAGTTCTTCTCGGTGACCTACAACCGCCTCTACATCATCCTCTTCTGCCTTGCGGTGTTCTTCACCCTGCGCTGGATCCTGCAGCACTCGAGGCTCGGACTGGAGGTCCGCTCCGTCTCACAGAACCGCGCCATGGCGCGCAACATGGGCGTGCGCTCCGGAAGGGTGAACGCGCTGACCTTCGGACTCGGCTCCGGAATAGCGGGCCTTGCCGGCGTCGCGCTCTCGCAGCTTACCAACGTGGGCCCCAACCTCGGACAGAACTACATCGTTGACTCCTTCCTCGTCGTCGTATTCGGCGGTGCCGGAAACATCTGGGGCACGATGGTCGGAGGCATGGTCCTCGGCGTTGCCAACAAGGTGCTTGAGCCTATGGCAGGTGCGATGCTCGCCAAGATCTTCATCCTGGTCGGCGTCATCATATTCATTCAAAAACGTCCCCGCGGCCTCTTCCCGCAGCACGGACGCTCTGTTGAGGGGTAAGCCATGGTTACCAGTTTATTGAAAAAGGACCGGGGCGGGTTCAGCGTTCTTGGCGCGGTATGGATATTCGTGCTTCTGCTGATTGCGGGCAATGCCTTCTTCCAGGACGGCAGCGCCTTCTATGTCGGCTCGAACACCATAACCCTGTTCGGCAAGTACCTCTGCTACGCGCTCCTTGCGGTCTCCCTTGACCTCATCTGGGGATACCTCGGCATCCTCTCCCTCGGCCACGCGGCCTTCTTCGGTCTCGGCGGCTATGTGATGGGCATGTACCTCATGCGCCAGATCGGGGCGAGGGGCGTCTACGGAAACCCGGAGCTCCCGGACTTCATGGTGTTCCTCAACTGGCATGAGCTGCCCTGGTACTGGTACGGCGTCAACCATTTCTGGTTCGCGGCGATCATGATCCTGCTCGTCCCGGGGGCGCTTGCCTTCATCTTCGGCTTCTTCGCCTTCCGCTCGAGAGTCGGCGGCGTGTACCTCTCGATCATCACCCAGTCGCTGACCTTCGCCCTCGCGCTCGCGTTCTTCCGCAACGAGACCGGCTTCGGCGGAAACAACGGACTCACCGACTTCAAGGACATCCTGGGCTTCTCCCTCGCGTCCGACACGACAAGGGACGTGCTGCTGTTCCTCTCGGCGCTCGCGCTGACGTTCGGCTACCTTCTCTGCCGCTATCTCATGAGGTCGCGCCTCGGCAAGGTCACGATAGCCATCCGTGACGCCGAGTCGAGGACCCGCTTCATGGGCTACCGCGTCGAGTACTTCAAGCTCGCGATCTTCACCGTCGCCGCCATGCTCGCCGGCATCGCGGGGGCACTCTATGTCCCGCAGGTCGGCATCATCAACCCGGGCGAGTTCAACCCGATAAACTCGATTGAGATCGTCATCTGGGTTGCGGTCGGCGGACGCGCCTCGCTCTACGGCGCGATTGTCGGAGCGATCCTCGTCAACTACGCGAAGACCGTATTCACCGGCATCTTCCCTGACGGCTGGCTGTACGCTCTCGGTCTCATCTTCGTGCTTGTCACCCTGTTCCTCCCGAAGGGCATTGTCGGCATCATCGGCATGATCAGGGCAAAGCGCGCCGAGAGGAAGGCCCTTGCCGAGGCTGACGCCGGTCGTCAGGCAGCAGCAGAGGCAGAGCCCGCAGCGGCGGCTGAAGCTTCACCTAAGGAGGCGTAAAGATGGAAAAGAAGTTATTCTCAAGCTTCGCGGGAAAGTTCCTGAAGAAGCATGTCTCCCACGGCGGTGAGGCGCCTGACGGCTCCCACGGCATGATGCTCTACCTTGAGGGCATCAACAAGAGCTTCGACGGCTTCAAGGCGATAAACGACCTCAACCTCTACATCGAGAAGGGCGAGCTCCGGTGCATCATCGGCCCGAACGGCGCCGGAAAGTCCACCATGATGGACATCATCACCGGAAAGATCCGTCCGGACAGCGGCAGCGCCTGGTTCGGACAGAACATCAACCTCCTCGATCTCGACGAGCCTGCCATTGCACAGGCCGGCATCGGGCGCAAGTTCCAGAAGCCGACCGTCTTCGAGAACATGACGGTTGACGAGAACCTCGAGCTCGCGCTCGCCGGCCCCAAGACCGTCTGGTCAACGCTCCGCGGGAAGATGAGCGCCGAGGACAACGAGATGCGCGACAGCGTGCTCGAGCTTACCGGCCTAAAGGATCTCCGCGGCAAGGACGGCCGGCTCCTGTCCCACGGGCAGAAGCAGTGGCTCGAGCTAGGCATGCTGCTCATGCAGAAGCCTCAGCTCCTCCTCGTGGACGAGCCGGTGACCGGCATGACGAGGCAGGAGATGCAGAAGACCGCAGAGCTCCTGCTCTCGCTCGAGCACACGCATACCATTATCGTGGTCGAGCATGATATGGACTTCGTGCGCAGCATCGCGCGCAAGGTGACCGTGCTTCACCAGGGCCATGTCCTTGCTGAAGGGTCAATGGCCGAGGTGCAGGCGAATCCGAAGGTCGTAGAGGTATATCTGGGGAGTGACGCATCATGAGCATGCTTGAGATTAAGGGCCTGAACCAGTTCTACGGGCAGAGCCACACGCTCTGGGACCTCTCCCTGAGCGTCGAGAAGGGGGAGTGCCTCTGCGTGATGGGAAGAAACGGCGTCGGGAAGACCACGCTGATGGACACCATCATGGGGCAGCACCATATGGCCTCAGGGACAATCACCTTCGACGGCAGGGACATCACGCACCTGCCTGTGGAGGACCACGCCAGGGCCGGCATCGGCTATGTGCCGCAGGGCAGGCAGATCTTCCCTCTCCTCACCGTTGAGGAGAACCTCGAGATCGGGCTTCCCGCAAGGCGCGACGGCCTCAAGGCCGTGCCCAAGCAGGTGTACGACATGTTCCCGGTTCTCTACGACATGAGGAGCCGCCAGGGCGGCGACCTCTCGGGAGGACAGCAGCAGCAGCTTGCGATCGGGCGCGCGCTTGTCACCGATCCGAAGCTCATCATCTTCGACGAGCCGACCGAAGGCATCCAGCCGAACATCGTCGCGGAAATTGCACAGATTATGCGCAGGCTCAACAAGGAAATCGGACTTACTGTCCTTCTTGTGGAGCAGAAGCTCCCGTTTGCCCGCAAAATGGGCGACCGCTTCTTCATCATCGACCGCGGCGAGGGTGTCGCGAGCGGGAAGATGTCGGATCTGGACGAGACGCTCATCAAGAAGTACCTGACGGTCTAGGCACAGAACCTGCAGGCTTCTGGTGCCCCTTTGCACGGAAACAGCCTGCGTCAGGCAGCAGCACAGGCCCGGGAGGCGGAATTCCCGGGTCTTTTTATGTCCGGCAGGGAGCAGTGCGGTATCAGTTTCAAAGAATGCAGTATGAGTGACACCTGGAAAGCGCATATCAGCCTCAGATGCGAAGAACGCCACGGGCGAACAGTGCTCACTGAAAATGAGCATGAAGGCCCTCTTGTGGTGCAGAAAGTTTTCTATCCGGAGGAGACTGCGCATGTCTACCTCCTCCATCCGCCCGGCGGCATTGCGGGATGCGACAGGCTCGAGACAAAGCTTGAGGCAGTGAGCGGCAGCAAAGTCCTCCTTACCACTCCCGGGGCGACCAAGTACTACCGCACGACTGATGATCTGGTCTCCGGCGTGAGGCAGGATTTCACTGTAGGCGGGAATGCCGAGCTTGAGATCCTGCCGCAGCCGAACATCTACTTCATCGGTACGCATACGAAGGTTTCGACGGTCATACATGCGGCACCCACCGGGAGGTTCATCTTCTGGGACACTGCGGTTGTGGGCAGCCCTGTGGGGAAAACCGGCTTTGACGGAAGCTTTTTCCTCAATTCCATAAGCGTCTGCCGGATGGACGGCAGCGGGGCGGAGCAGCTGATCCTCCGCGAGGTGTCGAGGGTGGACGGGCTGAGGGATCTCTCTGCCAGGGCAGGGCTTGGCGGCAGGCAGTGCATCGGGACGCTCATTGCATCCAATGGGAACGATGAGATCGCCGGCGCCGCGAGGTCAGTCCTTGAGCGCTTCCCTGAGGCAGAGTCGGGGGCAACCACGGTCAGCGGGCTTCTTGCCGTGCGCATCCTCTCCTCGGGAAACGAGACTGTGACAGGAGCGCTCAGGGCGCTCTGGACAGAGCTTAGGCCGCTTGTCCTTGACAAGGCTCCCGTTGCCCCGCGCGTCTGGGCAACCTAGTCTCCGGGCCGGCACCCGGATTGCCGGAATGCCTCCGGCAGTGGCACGGGAATAGCATAAAAACACCTGGATGGTTTTGGTTTAAGGAAGAAAGGAATATGAACTTGACGCCACGCGAGCAGGACAAACTTTTACTTTTCACCGCGGCACTGGTCGCTGAGCGCCGCCGGGCAAGAGGGGTGAAGCTCAATTACCCCGAGTCTGTCGCGCTTATCTCGGCGCATATCCTTGAGGGCGCAAGGGACGGGAAGACCGTGAGCGAGCTGATGAACGAGGGCCGCCATGTCCTCACCAGGGATGATGTGATGGAAGGCATCCCGGAGATGGTGACCGAGGTTCAGGTTGAGGCGACCTTCCCTGACGGAACCAAGCTTGTGACCGTGCACAATCCAATTATTTAGGAGGTGTTATGATTCCCGGCGAATTTATCATCGATGAGGGTGAGATCGAGTTCAATAAGGGGCTCGGCAAGCTGGAGCTGACTGTGAGCAACACCGGCGACAGGCCCATCCAGATCGGATCCCACTACCACTTCTATGAGGTCAACCCCGCGCTTCAGTTCGACCGGGAGAAGGCCCTCGGCATGCACCTTGACATTACACCGGGAACAGCCATCCGCTTCGAGCCGGGCCTGACCCGCACCGTAACGCTTGTCCCATATCAGGGGATGAGGCGCGTTTACGGCTTCAGGCAGCAGGTTATGGGCCAGCTTGAGTTTGACTAGGCAGGCAGCGTTTTAAGCCCCGTTCTGCCGGAAGCCGCTTTCTCCGGCAGACAGCAGGCAACCAATCAGAAAAACGGAATTTAAGATGAGCAAGATTGACAAGAAAGCTTATGCGGACATGTTCGGACCGACCACAGGCGATCGCGTGCGGCTGGCGGACACCGATCTCATCATTGAGGTTGAAAAGGATCTTACCTTCGGCAGCGAGGTGAAGTTCGGCGGAGGAAAGGTCATCCGTGACGGCCAGGGGCAGTCTCAGCTTTCCTGCACGGAGACAGTCGACACCGTTATCACCAATGCTCTGATTGTTGACTATACCGGCATCTACAAGGCGGACATCGGCATCAAGGACGGCTACATCGCCGCCATCGGCAGCGCCGGCAATCCTGACATCCAGGACGGCGTCACGTTTTACATCGGCGCCGGCACCGAGGTAATCTCGGGAGAAGGGCTCATTGTCACAGCGGGCGGCATCGACAGCCATGTCCACTTCATCTGCCCGCAGCAGGGCTTTGAGGCGCTCTCCTCCGGAGTAACCACGCTCATCGGCGGCGGAACCGGCCCGGCGACCGGCACCAATGCGACGACCTGCACCCCGGGCCCCTGGAACATGGAGCGGATGCTTGAGGCTGCGGAAAGCATGCCGGTCAACGTCGGCTACATGGGAAAGGGCAACGCCTCGCTTCCTCTCGCGCTTGAGGAGCAGGTAAGATCAGGCGCCATGGGGCTCAAGCTCCACGAGGACTGGGGCAGCACCCCCGCGGCAATCGACTGCTGCCTCGGAGTCGCCGACCGCTATGACGTGCAGGTCGCGATACATACCGATACCCTCAACGAGGCGGGTTTCGTCGAGGACACCATCGCCGCCTTCAAGGGCCGCACCATCCACACCTACCATACCGAGGGCGCGGGAGGCGGGCACGCTCCTGACATCATCAAGGCCTGCGGCATGAGCAACGTGCTGCCGAGCTCCACCAACCCCACCAGGCCTTACACGGTCAACACCATTGACGAGCACCTCGACATGCTGATGGTCTGCCACCACCTTGATCCGAGCGTTCCGGAGGACATTGCCTTCGCCGAGTCCAGGATAAGGCGCGAGACCATAGCCGCGGAGGACATCCTCCACGACATGGGCGCTCTCTCGATGCTCTCCTCGGACTCCCAGGCCATGGGACGCGTGGGCGAGGTCATCACGAGGACCTGGCAGACCGCGCACAAGATGAAGGTTCAGCGCGGCGCGCTCCCCGATGACAGCGCGAGGAACGACAACTTCCGTGTGAAGAGGTACATCTCGAAGTACACCATCAACCCCGCTATAGCGCACGGCTGCTCCGGCATCATCGGCTCGGTCGAGGTCGGGAAGCTTGCGGATCTTGTCCTCTGGAAGCCCGCCTTCTTCGGCGTCAAGCCCGAGATTGTGCTGAAGGGCGGCTTCATCGCGGCATCGATGATGGGCGATGTCAACGCGTCGATCCCCACGCCGCAGCCTGTGCATTTCAGGCCGATGTTCGGCGGCATCGGGCTCGCTCTCCCCCGCACCCGCGTGACCTTTGTGAGCAAGGCGGCCGCAGACAATGACATCAAGTCGAAGCTCGGCCTCCAGAGCATTGTCTATCCGGTCCACGGGACAAGGGGTCTCGGGAAGAAGGACATGGTCTTCAATGACTATCTCCCGCACATCGAGGTTGATCCGCAGACCTACATCGTGAAGGCCGACGGCGTGGAGCTCAGGTGCGAGCCGGCGAAGTCGCTCCCGCTCACGCAGAGGTACTACCTGTTCTGACGCAGCTGCCCCGGATCTGCCTTTACGCTGCCGGGGCGCTTTTATGAAAAGGATTTGAAATGGGAACGTTTTCAAGGATCCTCGGGAAAAGGGAAGACGCTGCCCCCGGGCATGAGTTCAGCGGGAGCGACACCGTCTCCCTCACCATTGACGAGCGCCGGAGCAGCCGCCTCATCACAGAGACGAAGGACGGCACTAAGTGCGTCATCCTTGTGGAGCGCGGGCTCATTGTCCGCGGCGGGACGGTCATAGCTGACGAGGATGGCAGTCTTCTCCTTGTCGAGGCTGCCCCTGAGGAGGTCTCGACCGTGAGGTCAGACTCCCCGCTCGGGCTCACCCGCCTTGCCTATCACCTCGGGAACCGCCACGTGCCGCTTGAGATCACCTCGGGCTATCTCCGCTACCAGCATGATCATGTGCTTGACGACATGGTCAGGGGGCTCGGGGGAACCGTGACGGAGGAGAATGCCCCGTTCGAGCCGGAGAACGGCGCCTACAGCCATCACCACCATCACGACGGTGATCATGATGATCACGATCATGAGCATCACCACCATCATGACGGTGATGAGCATGCCCCTGAGCACCATCACCACGATCACGACGATTAGTTCACTTGGCGCCTGGCCTGATGATTTTTCACCGCAGGCAGGCGCCGTTTTACGGGCATGACGCTTATGCTGCCGTTTTCACTTCTGAGTCTTTTCTCGCCCCTTCTCCCGACCGGAAGCTTCACCTGGTCGCAGGGCCTCGAGAAGGCCGTCGAGGACGGGATTGTGACCGACGCTGACTCGCTCGGCGGATGGGTCCGCGATGCCGCGGAGCGCGGGATCGCCTGCACCGAGCTCCCTCTTCTCATCAGGATGAATGAGGCGCTCGTCAGAGGCGATGACACTGCCTTTCTGAGCCTTGTCTCGCTCAATATGGCAGTGAGGGCAACAGCGGAGCTCCGCCTCGAGGAGTACGAGAAGGGGAGGGCGCTTTTCGGAATCCTCCCCTCGCTCGGAGTGGATCCGGCCTTTTTCCCGGAGTCGCCGCAGCCCTGGAAGGGAAGCGGCTATCTGCCGCTTCTCTCGCTTGCCGCCGTGAGGCTCGGCATCGCGCTTCAGGATCTCCTCAGGGGATTTGTCTTTGCCTATGTCGAGACCATGGTCATGGCAGGCGCAAAGACAATCCCCCTGGGGCAGAGTGCCGCCTGGAGGGAGATCACCGCAATAATCGCGGATATCGGGCCGTGCATAGAGGCGGCGTCAGCGGTGCCGGAGGATGAGATCGGCGCGGGACTGGTGAGATTAGCGATAGAGAGCGCGAGGCACGAGACGATGTACTCGCGCATCTACCGGAACTGATTTTTTATCACCGGCAGGGGAAGTCTTTCCGGAAGCCATGCCGGCGGTTCTTGAAGTCAAGGAGCAAATATGAAAGGCAATCCGCTTCGTGTCGGCGTCGGCGGGCCTGTCGGATCAGGCAAGACCGCGCTGATTGAGAAGCTCTGCAAGGCGATGCGCGACAGATGGAGCATCGGGGTCGTAACGAATGATATCTACACCAAGGAGGATCAGCGCATCCTTACCGAGGCCGGAGCGCTCCCAGCCGAGCGCATCATCGGAATCGAGACCGGAGGGTGCCCGCATACCGCGATAAGGGAGGATGCCTCCATGAACCTCGCGGCAATCGATGATCTGCTGCAGAAGTTCCCCGATCTCGACCTCATCTTCATTGAAAGCGGCGGCGACAACCTGAGCGCCACGTTCAGCCCGGAGCTTGCCGACATCACGATCTACGTCATCGATGTCGCGGAGGGCGAGAAGATCCCGAGAAAGGGCGGCCCCGGCATCACCAAATCCTCGTTCTTCGTGATAAACAAGACTGATCTCGCGCAGTATGTCGGCGCAAGCCTCGAGGTTATGGAGCGCGACACCAGGAGAATGCGCCCGACGAAGCCCTGGTGCTTCACCAACCTCAAGAAGGAGGAGGGCCTCCCGGAGGTCATCGCCTTCATCGAGGACTATCTTAAGATCGGGAACTGATCCCAAAGGGCCGGTGAATGAGCCGGCTTATTTCCAGAAGGCCTCCCCGGTGCTGTTCAGTATAGCGGGAAGGTTTGCTCCTGCCTGTCCTGTGCCATAGATTTGAGGCTGTGCGCAATTCTCCCTTAAGAGGCAAAGCACCGCGGCTTTCTGCATCAGGTGCCGGCAGGCATTCATATCCACTGGGTCTGAGCTCTCTATGGCATTTTCCGGACTGATGCTCAGGTATGAGCCTCAGGGCCGCACGTCTCCTGTTCAGGGAGTCCGGGTTGATGAACTGACATCGCTGTCAATGAAAATGCACAGCGCTTTAAGTATGATGACAGGACGGGAACGGCACTCTCTGAAGGTGCTGCCTGACCAGAAGCTTGCCGGAGGGGACGCATCTTATGGTATTCATCAGAGCACAGAACATTAAAAGGGACAGCAGCGGAAGGATAACAGGCGGCACAGCGTCAGCTGTCAGATCCGAGAGGGTCAGCACGGACTCCGGCAGCAGCTCAAGGCAGAAGGTTGTTGAGAGGCTCGGAAAGGTGCTTTTCCTGAGCGAAAACGGGAGAAGCGGGATATTCAGATCGCCCACAAGGGGACTCGTGAGCTACAGCGCTGATACCGGAGTCTTCGGGCATGTGTCAGAGGATGATCCGAGGATCGCTAGCGCTGCCCGGCCTGCCGTGCCGTCCGGCTCTGCGGGAAATGCAGTCCATAAGGTGTTCGGCGACGCCTACCTCCTTCTCGGATTCCTGAAGGAGTGCGGCATGCTTCAGGTCCTCAGGGAGACATTCAGGGATGACTCTGACTATGAGAGGATGCTCTGCCATCTCCTCTTCAGTATCCTGAGGGACGGGGGAAACATCAAGTGCGATGACTTCACCGCAAAGTCATTTGCCTCATTGTTGTTCCCTGACATCGATCCTGAGACTCTCCGCAATGACTACGGGTTTTACTCCCTCCTCGGGGATACCGGGCTCAGGGCTGATTTTTTCGTGGCATTCGCCGGAATGATGCGGAAGAAGGACAGGGGCTTCGGCAGGGCCTGCTACGCTGATACGGTTTCACTCAGCAAAGGGTGCGCTGAGGACAGCCCGATCCGCAATATCGTCTACCACAGCGTTGATGAGATGAGGAAGGACATCAGCAGGGTTGCGCTGATCCTTGATGAGAAAAGCGGCCTGCCGCTCATTTTTTACTGCGTCCCGCAGTATGAGCCCACTCCAGACGATATCTTCTCCGTTATTGATGACGCTTCCATGGGACTTGACATTGAGGTCGGGACTCTGGCCCTTGATGAGCTGTATGCCTCTGAGGATCTGTTCACAAGGTTCCACAGGGGAGCAGAGATGAAAGTAATCTGTCCCATGCCCGACAAGGACGGGTATCCGTACAGGGATCTCTATCAGAAGCTCCAGAAGAAGATTTCTCTGAGAAGAGATGATTTCTTCGGCACTGAAGGCCTCTGTTTCGGACATCGCTGCGATGTGGAAATCTTCGGCGCAAAGCAGTATGCGTATGTGTATGTAAACCGCATGAAGGCGCTTTCCGGGTTTACAGACTATTTCTCCAGGCACACCGAGGAATTCCATAAGCTCAGTGATGAGGAGGCGGGCTGGATTCAGGTGAAATCCGGCTATTCCGTACTGATTTCGAATATAAGGACGACCCCGGAGGATCTCCTGGACAGGTATTTCAGCAGGGCGGAGCCTGACCGGGAGCTTAAGTCCGGCAGGGATTATCTCAGTGAGATGCCCTATAAGAATTGGGATGATCTGACAGTCCGCGGCAAGATGCTCTCAGACATCATCGTTTCCGATGTCAGGCATTTCCTGAATGAGAAGCTTAAAGGCACCGCTCTCTCCCTGAGCGATGCCATCGGCAGGACGCAGTCGCTCATCTGCAGCGAAGAGAGCGCAGGGACGGTTGCTGTTGATGCGCCATCGGAGCAGGTGAGGAAGATCTACGATATATTCGGAATAATCCTGCCGCAGCAGCTTGACCTGAAGAAATTCACTGATGGAGTGATGCATCCCTGAAGATAGTGCTGTTCCGGAATAGACTGAGCAGGGAGTGTTGTTTCAGCCGGCTCCATCAGCGCGTCATCGGTGCAGAAGGCCGGGACACTGAACATTTGAGGTTTTGTATGAAAAGAATCGCCCAGACCAGGAGCTTTACGTCTCTGATTGATTCAGACTGCATTTACATCGATAAAACCAAAGAAATCAGCAGTCTCCTGATGCATGAAAGGGTTTTTATCTCAAGGCCCAGACGCTTCGGAAAGTCCCTTCTGCTTGACACCATCGGGACGCTGTTTGAGTATGGCACGGAGCCCTATTTTCATGGAACCTGGATTTATGACAAATGGAAAGAGAAAAAATACCCTGTTCTCAGAATCAGTTTCCTGAGGTTCAGCTGTACTGACTATGGAAATTTCTGCAGGGACTTTGACAGGTGCATTGCCGGTTTCGCCAGGCTTCACGGAATTGATTATGTTTCGCAGGACCGGCCGGCGAGTTCGATGAGCGAGCTGTTCGATTTACTGGAAATAAATAAGGTCAAAATTGTAATTCTGATTGATGAATACGATGCACAGCTCGCAGCGAACATAAACAATCCGGAATTATATGAATGCTTCAGGACAGCGATCCGTGAGTTCTACAGCGTCATAAAGGATGAGCTGCTTATAAAGTTCATCGGAATAACAGGCGTAACCAGATTAAAGGATGTATCTGTTTTTTCGGTCGGGTCTGATATTCATGATGCCAGCTATGATGCTGACGTTGCCACGATTACAGGGTTTACCGGTGAAGAGATCCGGAAATACTACGCTGATTACATCGATCTTGCTGTATCTCTTGAGAATGGAATTGCTGAAGAGAATGTCACTGAAGAGCAGCGCGGTGAGCTTATCGACAGGCTTGCTGAAAACTACAACGGTTACTGTTTCGATGAGACTAACAAGGCAAAAGTTTTCTCCACATGGTCGGTAAGCAGTTTCTTTTTTGATCTGTACAGGAAGAGATTCGTCTGTTTCGGTGAATACTGGTATGAAAATGGCGGAAGGCCGACAATTCTGCTGAATTACCTTAAGTCTCATACATTTGACATAAGCAGCTATACCGGCTGCATATATGCTGACAGTGATGACTTTCTGAATCCTTCATCGCTGCTGAATATGGATCAGACCGTACTTATGTGCCAGACAGGCTATCTGACACTGAACTCAAGGCTTGATAGTTTTAGCAGTTTTAAAGTTTGCCTTAAGATCCCAAACAATGAGGTCAGGAGAGCTCTCGCTCAGGTTTTTTCATCCAGCGTCTTCAGCTCCTATATAAGAGATAACCCTGATTACCGGAGCATTTTCTGCAAGGCAGATGCCAGTACTGTAGTGTCAGAGCTTAATGGATTGTTTAATTCGATAAGCTATGAAAAATATCCGGTAAATAATGAGAAAGCCGTTCAAAGCTATATGCATGTATTCATGATGGGCGGAAATCTCCCGGTCAGAACTGAAGTCCAGAGCGCATCCGGCAGAGCTGATATTGTTCTCGAATATGACAGCCGCCGTCTGGTGCTCGAGCTTAAATATGCTGAAACAGATGCTGAGTGTGAGAAGAAGCTTCATGAGGCAATAGAGCAGATAAAGGACAGAAAGTACGGATTAACCCTGCCTGAGAAGCCTGTTCTGAAGCTGGCTCTCGTATTCAACGGCGACAGCAGTGTGAGGCAGTTTACTCACTGGGCGGAGGTCAAATAGCCTTGTCAGTTTTTTCTCTCTGCCGTGTTATGAACCGGCAAAGCCGGCTCAGTGATGCAGCCGGCAGGGCAGAGGCGCTTTTCTGAAATGGATGCAGCTGAATTCGGCAGCCCTGATGCTTTTGCCATTGAATGCGCGATGTACAGAGATCCCCACGAGACAGAGATCAGCATGTACATCGAAGGCAGGAACATACTTGAGTTTGAAGTGAACGGCAGAAAGCATACCGCCTGCTGGAACTTCGATGACCTGGCCTCCTGGCTCGGGCATTTTCTTGAGCATATGGCAGAAGATCCGTACCCTGTGGCCTGCAGCAGCAGGTACGCCGCCGGCAAGGATGTTGAGGCAAGAGACTTTTACTCGGACGATGAGTCGGTTTTTGATGCCTGGTACGACAGGCTGGATGAGTGGAATCTCAGGCACAGATGGCATACTGCTTCTGACGGTGCAATTCTTGCTGATGTGTATTTTGAGCTCGCCGGAGATCATGTGGAAATTTCGTGGAACAATGCGGATGCTGATCTTGATCCAGGCGTGAAGTTTTCCGAATTAACAGGCTGGGCATCAATAGACAGGAGGTTTTTTGAAGAAACCGTCGGGTCCTTCCTGAGTTTCTATGCCGCCTATTGGCGTAAAGCAGAGATTAACCACTGACTGCGCTGCCTTGTTCCGGTACATACGTCAGTGGCTTATCTGCCGTCAGCAGAGGCTTCCGCTATCTTCCGGCAGAGCCTCGAAAGCCCGTCGGCTGACTTTACCGTGATCTGGATGATGTCAGGATCCCACCCAAGAAAAAGGTACCTGCTTCCGTTCTCCGAGAGCATATTCCTGAACTTCGCATCCTGATCCGGCGAGGTGTCGAGCACGAGCAGAGGCCTCCGTCTTATGATCTCCTCTGCGTTCACTGCGCTGTAGGAGCCGGGGAGGTCAGAGAGGATGTTCCTTGCGCCGCAGTCCTCGAGCATTCCGGAGAGGTAGCTTCCTCCCGTGGCGGCAATCAGCGGCCTGCTCCCTACGAGGAAGACGGTCCCGATCTTCTTATCCTTCCTGTACCTTGCGCGGACATCACTCAGTCTCTTCCGGAACTCAGCCGCCTGCTTCTCAGCCTCTTTCTCATGCCCGGTGAGCTTTCCGAGGGTGATGAGCTCATCGGGGAGATCATCGAGGCTCTTCAGGTCAGCAAGATGGATTCTGATGCCGAAGCGGGTGAGCCTCTGAAGGCTTTCCGAGAGCTCGGGGAAGAAGGTCCTGTCAGCCACGATGAGATCGGGCTTCCTTGCGGCGATTTCCTCAAGACTTGCCTGACCGGCGAATGACACTGCCGGGAGATCCGGCCTCACTCCGATGTCGCGAGTGGCGCTGTCCACCGCAGTGATCTCATCGCGGGCGCCGACCGCCGCGAGGTTCTCGGCGCTCTGCGGTGACAGGGCAATAATGGAGAGCGCTGACGCCTCAGACTGGATGAAAATCGTCAGTGTTGCTGAAAACAGGGCTGCTGCCAGGCTTTTTCTCATCTTTCCTGCCATTGTGCTTTTCTGAACTGCCTTTGTTCCCTGACTCCGGGACGATGCTCTCGCCGCGGTTTATCTCGGACTCAAAATCAGATCCCGGGATGGTGATTACCTTCGGAGGATCGTACTCACTGCCATTGACGCGGGGCTTTGCGGAGCCTCCCCCGATGCCGAGGAGGAGCGCTCCCTCGGTTATGAGACAGAGGATGACGGCCATCGACGCGGTGAGTATGGTCATCTTCCGCCTGAACATGCCGATGTAGGATGCGTCAGGGTTGTTGCTGCCTCCTGCCGCAGGGAAGCGGTACACGTCGCTGCTCCCCTCATAGAACCTCGGGCCGCCGAGGCGGCAGTCAAGCGTCTTCCCCATGGCTGAGAGGAGAATGCCGGTGGAGGGGCACGGATGGGCGGTTCTCGCGCAGCTGAGGCCGTACTTCACGGCGGAGAGTCCGTTCTTCATCATGAGAAGGGAAAGGGTGAGGAAGAAATCAGGAAGGGACACGGCTCCCCTCAGCATTGCTCCGAAATATTTCCCGAATACCGCGTTCCCGGGGAGCTTCTGGTTGAAGGCCCGGCCCATCACGATAAAGAGGAAGGAGATCACGGCAAAGTCGATGCCGGAGCCGAATACCGAGCCGAGCATGTACCAGAACGCGGGAGCGACGGTGAGCTCGCCGGTGCTGAGTATGACGCTCTCGGAGCAGGCCTTCGCCAGCCCCATCTCGGAGAGCCTTCCGGTCTCCCGGAGGAGAATGGGGCCCGCCTCCCTTCTTGCAAGCTCCAGGTTACCGGCGCGTAGGGCCGCCTCGGTCTTTCCTGCCGCCTTCATGGTGCCCCTCACGTCGATGATGAGGATCAGGATGAGGTAGTCGAGAAGTGCGTCATTGGGGAATATGACCTGGAGCGCGGCGAGCGCTACAGCCGCGAGCACGATGGTGATGATTATCAGCATGACGGACGACACGGCGAGCTGGCTGCTGCTGTGTCCGGGGCGGTTGAGCTTCTGTCCGATCGCCTTTGCGGCAAGCTCGGTGAACCTCCTGCCGTTCCCGCCGGTCCTGAGCGAGACCAGCGAGACGGTGAGATAAGCTACGAGGAGCACTGCCCCCGGTGACTCCAGATAGGGCTGTATGTCAGAGAAAGTCATCAGATGTTCTCCAGTACTGTCCTCGTGATGACGGCCGCGTTCTCGGACGCGGTCGGCAGGAACTCCTCGAACTTCACGGGGCTCTCGCCGTTGGCGCTGTCCGATGCGGAGCGGACAATGAGAAACGGGACATTGAGGATGGTGCAGGCATGGGCGATGGCGGCGCCCTCCATCTCTCCCATAAGGGCGTCAGGGTAAATGGAGAGGATCTTCTCCTTCTGGCTGTCCGTGGAGAGGAACTGATCGCCGCTCACGATGAGGCCGCTCCTCACGGAGCGCCCGGGGAGAGCGGCCCTGAGAGCGGCCTTCACGAGCCTGACGTCTGAGGTGAACCTCGGCGCGCAGCCTGCCATCTGCCCGGGCCTGTAGCCGAAAACGGTGAGATCGGCGTCGTGGTAGGCGACTTCCGTCGACACAACCGCATCGCCGATGCGGAGGTCCTTTGAGAGCGCTCCGGCGCTTCCGGAGTTGATGACGATGTCGGGCTTCTCCTCCTCTATCTGGAGCACTGCGCTAACTGCGGCGGCTACCTTGCCGATGCCGGAGACGGTTACCGTGACGTCGTGCCCGGCAATTGAGCCTTTGAACCCGTCACCGTGCGCTCCGTGGAATTCCTTTTTCCCGGAGAGCACCGCGGCCACTGCTGCCGCCTCTTCCTTCATCGCGCAGATAACGCATGCCTTCATATCATTCTCCTGCTTTTCCCTGCTGTTCCCGGCCTGCCGGCACATTCCAGTGCCATGCCGGACCGGCTGCAATTGTAGCAGATCGGGCGGTGGTCAAATCATGCGCGCAGAACCTCCCTGCAAGGTGCCAGGTAAACCAGTCATGCTTAAGAAAATTAAGTTTTATGCCCTTTTTGGTTAAAAATTTAGTATTTCAAGTTTTTATTTTTCGTTTCTAAAGATTTTTTTGATCTTTGGTATTGCATGAGAGCCCTAAGGGCGTCAGAATGCGATAGAGATCAACATTCCGGGCTTTTGCGCCGGATAAATCGATGCCGGGCCAGAAGGACCTGATGCTTGAGCGTCCCCGACTTACTCAGATGCCGGTCCGGCCGTAATTACAGAGGATATATCATGTTGGAATCAGAGCTGCCAGTAAAACAGGGGCTTTATGATCCGGCAATGGAGCACGACGCCTGCGGCGTGGGCTTTGTTGCTCACATAAAGGGTCAGAAGAGCCACAGCATTGTAGAACAGGGACTTCTAATACTTAAGAACCTAACCCACCGAGGAGCAGTCGGAGCAGATCCCCTTATGGGCGACGGCGCAGGCGTCCTGATTCAGATTCCGGATCAGCTTTACCGCGACGATATGATCGCAAAGGGCGTCAAGCTGCCCGCTCCGGGAGACTACGGCGTCGGCATGGTCTTCCTTCCGAAGGAGACCGCCTCCAGGAAGGCCTGCGAGGAGGAGATCGAGCGCGCTGTAAGGGCTGAGGGACAGGTTGTCCTCGGCTGGAGAGACGTTCCGGTCGACATGGACATGCCGATGAGCCCGGTCGTAAAGAAGACCGAGCCGGTAATCCGCCAGATCTTCGTCGGCGCGGGCGACAATGTCCTCGTAACCGACGCGCTTGAGCGCAAGCTCTTCATCATCAGGAAGCGCAGCTCGCATGCCATCAGGGCTCTCCACCTCGAGCACTGCGGCGAGTTCTATATCCCTTCATTCTCTGCGCGCACCGTCGTCTACAAGGGACAGCTGCTCGCGGATCAGGTCGGCGTGTTTTACAGGGATCTCGCTGACGCAAGGTGCGTATCCGCGCTTGCTCTTGTTCACCAGCGCTTCTCGACCAACACCTTCCCGACCTGGGATCTCGCGCACCCGTTCCGCATGATTGCCCACAACGGCGAAATCAACACCATGCGCGGCAACGTCAACTGGATGAGGGCCCGCGAGAAGTCGGTCAGCTCCCATGTCCTGGGCGGCGACCTTGACAAGATCTGGCCGCTCATCTATCCTGGCCAGTCAGACTCCGCCTCCTTCGACAACGCTCTCGAGCTTCTCGTAATGGCAGGCTATCCCCTTGCCCAGGCAGTCATGATGATGATTCCTGAGGCCTGGGAGAAGAACGCCACCATGGATCCCATGCTGAAGGCCTTCTACGAGTACCATGCCTCCATCATGGAGCCGTGGGACGGACCTGCGGCAGTCGCCTTCACCGACGGCCGCCAGATCGGCGCAACGCTCGACCGAAATGGCCTTCGTCCTGCCCGCTACCTCATCACCAAGGATGACACCGTCGTCATGGCCTCCGAGGCCGGCGTCCTTCCCATCCCCGAGTCGAACATCCGCCGCCGCTGGCGTCTTGAGCCGGGCAAGATGTTCCTCATCGATCTCGATCAGGGCCGCATCATCGGCAATGAGGAGATCAAGATGCAGCTTGCCAACGCGAAGCCCTACGGCGAGTGGATTGACAAGATCAGAATCCGCCTCTCCGACCTCAAGGGCGGCAGCGACGCAGAGCCTGTACTCTCCGAGCCCCTGCTCAAGCTCCAGGAGGTGTTCGGCTACACCCAGGAAGACATCAAGCTCATCATGACCCCCATGGCGAGGGAAGGCCACGAGCCGGTCGGCTCGATGGGCAACGATGCGTCCCTTCCTGTTCTCTCGAAGAAGAACAAGTCGCTCTACCAGTACTTCCGCCAGCTCTTCGCGCAGGTCACCAACCCTCCTATCGACCCGATCCGCGAGGACATGGTCATGTCGCTCGTCTCCTTCATCGGACCGAAGCCCAACCTGCTCAACAGCTTCAACCTGAACCCTCCTGTAAGAATCGAGGTCCAGCAGCCTGTCCTGAGCCATTCCCAGATGGACATCATCAGGAACATCTCCGAGAAGACCGGCGGCAGGTTCAGATCCTACGAGCTCGACATCACTTACCCCGTAGAGTGGGGCAGTGCCGGCATCGAGGCGCGCCTTGCCTCCCTCGAGGCTGAGGCCGAGGACGCTGTTAAGGGCGGCGCCAACATCCTCATCATCACCGACCGCCACGTAAGCCGCAGCCGCTTCGCGATTCCTGCGCTCCTTGCAACCTCCGCTGTGCATCAGCACTTGGTAAATGACGGCCTCCGCACCGCAACCGGACTCGTTGTCGAGACCGGCTCCGCCCGCGAGACCCACCAGTTCGCGCTTCTTGCCGCCTACGGCGCAGAGGCAGTCCATCCCTGGCTTGCAATCGAGACCCTCCGCTCCATGGCGGGCGGCGACGCAGAGCTCTTCAAATCCTATGAGAAGAACTACGTCAAGGCTATCGGCCTCATGCTCTGCAAGATCATGTCGAAGATGGGCATCTCGACCTACATGTCCTACACCGGCGCGCAGATTTACGAGGTTCTGGGACTCAAGAAGAGCTTCGTTGACCGCTACTTCCCGGGCACTGCCACGAGGGTTGAGGGCATCGGCCTCTTTGAGGTTGCCGAGGAGGCAATCAGGACCCACCGCGCTGCGTTCTCCAGGGATCCGGTCCTTGCCAAGATGCTTGACTGCGGCGGCGAGTACGCCTTCCGCGTCCGCGGCGAGGAGCACATGTGGACTCCTGAGGCTGTTGCAGATCTGCACCATGCAGTACGCACCGGCGAGCACGGAAATTACGAGATCTACAAGAAGTACGCAAAGATCATCAACGATCAGTCAAAGCGCCAGATGACCCTCCGCGGCCTCTTCACCATCAAGCCCCTGGGGGCTCCTGTTCCCCTTGACGAGGTTGAGCCCGCCACTGAGATTGTGAAGCGCTTTGCGACCGGCGCCATGTCAATGGGCGCGATTTCGACCGAGGTCCATACTGCCCTTGCGGTAGCGATGAACAGGATTGGCGGAAAGTCCAACACCGGCGAGGGCGGCGAGGACACCAAGCGCTTTGCCCCGATCACCAAGGAGACCTCTCTCCTTGAGGTACTCGGACCTGACGCAGTCGTGAAGGATATGCCGCTCCATCCGGGCGACAGCATCCGCTCTGCAGTAAAGCAGGTTGCATCAGGACGCTTCGGCGTAACGACCGAGTACCTGGTCAACGCGGATCAGATCCAGATCAAGATGGCCCAGGGCGCGAAGCCCGGCGAGGGAGGACAGCTCCCCGGAGCGAAGGTCTCGAAGTACATCGGCTACCTCCGTCACTCGATGCCGGGCGTAACCCTGATTTCCCCTCCGCCTCACCACGATATTTACTCCATTGAGGATCTGGCGCAGCTCATTCATGATCTGAAGAACGTCAATCCTCAGGCATCGATCTCGGTCAAGCTCGTCTCCGAGGTCGGCGTCGGCACTGTCGCAGCAGGCGTTGCCAAGGCAAAGGCTGATCACATCGTGATCTCCGGCCATGACGGCGGAACCGGCGCGGCACCGCTCTCCTCAATGAAGAACGCGGGCACCGCCTGGGAGCTCGGACTTGCCGAGACCCAGCAGACCCTGGTGCTCAACCGCCTGAGAGGCAGAGTCAGAATCCAGGTCGACGGCCAGATGAAGACCGGACGCGACGTTGTCATCGGCGCGCTGCTCGGTGCTGATGAGTTCGGCTTCGCCACCTCCGCGCTCGTTGCAGAAGGCTGCATGATGATGAGAAACTGCAGCAAGAACAACTGCCCGGTCGGCATCTGCACCCAGAGGCCTGAGCTCAGGAAGCGCTTCCCCGGAACTCCGGAGCACCTCATCAACTACTTCATGTTCGTTGCTGAGGAAGCCCGCGAGATCATGGCAGAGATGGGTGTCCGCCGCTTCAGCGACCTCATCGGCCGCAGCGACCTCCTCGAGAAGAACGAGGCCATCACCAGCTGGAAGGCCAAGGGACTCGACTTCAGCCAGATCTTCTACCATCCTCAGGTTGACGCCTCTGTTGCCATCAGCAACACCGAGAGCCAGGATCACGCCCTTGAGCATGTCCTCGACAGGACCCTCATCGAGCGCCTTGCCAGCGTCTTCGAGACCAGGAAGCCTGCCTGCATCGAGACCCCGATCAAGAACACCAACCGCACCGCAGGCGCTATGCTCTCCGGCGAGGTTGTCCGCAGGCTCGGCACCGATCTGCCTGATGATCTCCTCCATGTAACGCTCCACGGCGTTGCAGGACAGAGCTTCGCCGCGTTCCTCACCAAGGGCGTCACCTTCGAGCTCTGCGGCTGCGCGAACGACTATGTCGGCAAGGGCCTCTCGGGCGGCAGGATCATCTGCTATCCGTCAGCTGACTTCACCGGCAAGGCTGAGGAGAACGTCATCTGCGGCAACACCGTGCTTTACGGCGCAACCACCGGTGAGGCCTACTTCAGCGGCATCGCAGGCGAGCGCTTCGCAGTAAGGAACTCCGGAGCAACCGCTGTTGTCGAGGGCGCAGGCGATCACTGCTGCGAGTACATGACCGGCGGAACGGTCGTTGTCCTCGGCAGGACCTACCGCAACTTCGGCGCCGGAATGTCGGGCGGCGTTGCCTATGTCTATGACATCGACGGCAAGTTTGCCTCCAGGTGCAACCTGGGCCAGGTATCTCTTGAGCCTGTGCTCAAGGCATCCGAGCAGCCGAAGGACGGCAGGCATCTCGGCATGGCTGACGAGGATATTCTGAAGGGACTCATCGAGAGCCATCTCCGCTATACCCACTCCGTCAGGGCCAAAGAGATCCTTGATAACTGGGAGGAGAGCCTCGGCAAGTTCGTCAAGGTATTCCCGAATGAGTACAAGAAGGCCCTCGCTGGCAAGGAGAACGCATAATGGGCAAGATAACCGGCTACCTCGAATATCCGCGCGTACACGAGGAATACGCTCCTGTGAAGGAGAGAGTGCTCAACTTCAAGGAATTCATCAAGACGCTGCCCAGAGACAAGGCTGAGATCCAGGCAGCGAGATGCATGAGCTGCGGAACCCCGTTCTGCACCAATGCCTGCCCGCTGCACAACGTTGATCCTGACTTCAGCGACGCGATCTACAACAAGAAGTGGAAGGAGGCCTATGACATCCTTTCCTCAACCAACAACTTCCCTGAGATCACCGGGCGCATCTGCCCGGCGCTCTGCGAGGCGTCCTGCGCCCTTGCCTTCAATGACGAGGCGACTGGCAACAAGTCAATCGAGCGCTCGATCATCGACCACGCCTGGGAGGACGGCTACGTAGTTCCGGAGCCGTCACCGGTCAAGACCGGCAAGAAGGTTGCGGTAATCGGCTCGGGCCCTTCCGGGCTTGCCTGCGCACAGCAGCTTGCAAGAGCCGGCCATGACGTCACTGTCTTCGAGAAGAACGACAGGATCGGCGGCCTGATGAGGCTCGGCATCCCTGACTTCAAGCTCTCTAAGGCGCTCATCGACAGAAGGGCCGAGCAGATGAAGCAGGAGGGCGTAACCTTCGTCCTCAATACCTTCGTCGGCAAGGAAGGCGATCTCCCCCAGGGAGTCCACTGCGACGCCACGAGGAGAATCGATCCTTCCGAGATCATGAAGGACTTCGACGCTGTCGTGCTTTCCGGCGGCTCGGAGACCCCTCGTGACCTCAAGGCACCCGGACGTGAGCTCAAGGGAGTCCACTTTGCGCTTGAGTACCTTATTCCGCAGAACAAGGAGGACTCCGACGGCACCGCATCCCCGATCAACGTCAAGGACAAGACCGTTGTCGTCATCGGCGGCGGTGATACCGGATCCGACTGCGTCGGCACTGCGCTCAGGCAGGGCGCCAAGTTCGTTCACCAGATCGAGCTCTTCCCGGAGCCTCCCCGTGAGCAGAACAAGCTCCTCACCTGGCCTGACTGGCCGAGGATCCTCCGCACCTCGAGCTCCCATGATGAGGGAACCGAGCTCGGACGCCTCGACAGGCTCTATGCCCTCAACACCAAGGCGTTCATCGGCGAGAACGGCAGCCTGAAGAAGCTCCGCCTCTGCAAGATCAAGCTTGAGAACGGCAGGCCTGTTGATATCCCGGACACCGAGTTCGAGATGGAGGCTGACTACGCCTTCCTCGCCATGGGCTTCCTGCACCCGACTGACCTGACCCTCGACGGGTTCGGCGTCGCGAAGGACAAGCGCGGCAATGCTGCTGCCACCTATGAGCTCGACACCGGCTTCAGGACCTCGGTTGACAAGGTCTTCGCCGCCGGCGACATGAGAAGGGGACAGTCCCTGGTCGTCTGGGCCATCAGCGAGGGAAGGCGCTGCGCACGCGAGGTTGACCGCTACCTGATGGGCGACTCCTGCCTGCCTCCGTTCTGATAACGGGTTAGGCCCCGTTCGCGGGGCATGAGAAAAGAGGGCGCACGGCTCAGGCCGCGCGCCTTTTTTCGTTTCTGAAAGCATCGCCGCGGCGGGCAAAAAATGAGCGGATATGGGGTGCAGCCCGCTTTTTTTATGTATTTTGTTCAGTTATAATCCGATAGGCGTATTGTGCAACTTTCAGGAGATTTTATGGCGGATTTTGAAGAGCCGTATGCGGTAGTAAACGGCCAGCGCTTCACCTTAAACTTCCTGTGGCATCTCAACGATGCGCAGATCCGGTATCCCTCTCCGTACCTCCCGAAGATCGAGGACATGGTATTCTGGGACAGGCTTGACAGCAGGGAGAGAAGGCGCATCGAGGGCTATTTCGGGCCTGACGGGTTCTATACCATCACCGCGAATTTCCCTGACTTTGTCTACCGCGCCTTCCTCAGGCACGGCACCGCGGAGAAGGTTGATCTGCAGATGATGGACACCCTGCGCGAGTGGACGAGGCTTCCGGACAACGTAAAGCTTATTCTCAAGCACCGCTATTTTGATGACGAGGGATTCCTGAAGAGCGATGCGGTCAGGGCCTGATCTGCATCCGGCTCTGTGAATACTGAGGGGGACCCGCCTTATGAGCGCGGCCCCCTTTCTTTTTGTCTGCAATAGGCAGAGATCGGGCAAAATAAAACGCGGTGCCTTGCGGGCATCGCGTTCGAAATTCTTTGGATGGCTTCCCATCCGATTAAAGCCGGGATTACTCTACGACTTTAACATTGGCAGCGCGGTTGCGGCTGGGATTCTTCGGATCCTGCTCAACGTCGAAGGTTACTTTCTGGTTCTCCTCGAGCTTGCGGAATCCCTTTGACTGGATGGCAGTGAAATGGACGAATACATCGCCGCTGCCGTCGTCATTGGAAATGAAGCCGAAGCCCTTCTCATTGTTGAACCACTTTACAGTACCAGTACTCAAGGTCTTACTCCTAACAGTGTGAAACATACAGCACGGTCTCACGCCTGGCCTAGGGGACCTGACAGAACGCCGAGCTTATAACAATTATAGCGTGAATTTATCACAGCGCCGATAATTTGCAACAGATATTTTTTCCGCTTTCTGTAAATTTTCGGGTAAGCATTTATGGAGCCGGCACGATTTTCATGACATGAATGATCAGCCGGAGAGACGACGTTCTGACCCTCTCCCTTTGTTCCTGTTTTTACCTGCGTCCGCATCTGCTAAAATCACCATCTGGTTCCGGAGGATTATCAGCATGAGAAAGCGTCATATTGTCCCGCTCGCGGTTATCGCCCTGATGGCCGCGGCGAGCGTCTTTGCCGTACTGCACTTCGACGAGCTGCAGGAGAGAATCTATGACGGCAGGAAGGCATCGGAGAGAAGCGCCCTTAAGGATCCGGTTTTCGCCGACGTCGAGACCGGCAACTTCTTTGCCTGCGGCCTCACCACCTCCGGCTACGTCTACTGCTGGGGCGACAACCACTACGGTCAGCTCGGGACCGGGAGCTACACTGAGCTCAGCGATCAGCCGAAGCTCGTGGTGGACGCGGGCGGCTTCACCAACGGCCATGTCACGAGCATCACGACAGGCGATTTCCATACCTGCGCCGTATCAGACGGAACCGCGTACTGCTGGGGCAACAACATGGTCGGGCAGCTCGGATCCGCCTCCGCCGGGCAGACCAGCAACGTGCCGGTTCCCGTGGATCCGTCAGGATCCTTTCTGAGCAAGGAGGTCTCCGAGATCAGGGCAGGGTACATGCACACCTGCGCGGTCGAGAAGTCACAGGTGTTCTGCTGGGGCAACAACGGCTGGGGGCAGACCGGGCAGCCGGTCTCGAAGCAGGGTTCCGCGGCTTCATCATCTGTTCCCGCACCTGTCCCGAATGTCCCGGGCGGCTTCGTGAACTCCGACATCTCGAAGGTTGCGGCGGCTGACAACTTCAGCTGCGCCGTATCCCTCGGGAAGCTCTACTGCTGGGGCAACAACCAGAGCGGCCAGCTCGGGAACGGTTCGTTCGAGATGAGCAGCCAGCCATCTCTCGTGAAGAGTCTTTCGGGAACTGACGGCTCCTTCAAGAATGACGGCCACATCACCGATGTCGCAGCCGCCTCGGGGCATGTCTGCGCCGTCGAGGACGGCCAGGCCTGGTGCTGGGGCAACAATGATCAGGGCCAGCTCGGCACCGGCTCCCTGGTGAGCAGCATCGAGCCGGCTCCGGTCAAGGACAGCCTCAGCACCGAGGGCAGGGTGATGTTCGCCAACAAGAACATTGTCGGCATCACGACCGGCATACTCCACACCTGTCTCGTCAACTCGGAAGGCAGGAGCTTCTGCTGGGGCAACAACGTGCACGGCGAGCTCGGGCGCGGCACGGTCGACACCGAGGACCACCCGGTTCCCGCCAAGGTCGCCGAGGGGAGGCGCCAGCGCGGCATCGCCTTCACCAACAGCGGCGTGACGCGCGTGAGCGCCGGCATGGGCAGCACCTGCCTCGTGAGCGCGGGGAGGATTTTCTGCTTCGGCTACAACTCGCGGGGCCAGCTCGGCACCGGCGAGCACGGCCCCGGTACTGACGAGCACCTGCCGGCTGTCATCAAGATAAAGTAGCATGGCGGCTCACCGGACTGAAAAGAGGAAATGAACAAAAAATGACAGTTCGGTTAAGTTTTCAGTGCGCTGTATTGTGGATAATCCCGCTCACTCAATATAATAGCCTTACGGGAAGACTGATGACGGAGCGCAGCGATGATTAACAGGGAAGCGATACAGGATACTATGGCACTGGTGCTCGCCGGAGGACGCGGCAGCAGGCTCAAGGAGCTCACCCAGACCAGGGCGAAGCCCGCGGTCTATTTCGGCGGCAAGTTCCGCATCATCGACTTCGCGCTCTCGAACTGCGTCAACTCCGGCATCAGGCGCATCGGCGTCGTCACGCAGTACAAGTCCCACTCGCTCCTCAAGCACCTGCAGGCCGGCTGGTCGTTCATGAGGAACGAGATGAACGAGTTCATCGACATGATGCCCGCCCAGCAGCGCCTCGACGAGGTCCACTGGTACCGCGGCACGTCCGATGCCGTCTACCAGAACCTCGACATCATCAGGGAGTACCACCCGAAGTACATCCTCATCCTCTCCGGCGACCACATCTACCGCATGGACTACTCGGTCATGCTCGAGGAGCACCTTGCCGGAAACAGCCCGGTCACCATCGGCTGCGTCGAGGTTGACAAGGACGAGGCCACCAAGTTCGGAGTCATGCGCGCCGATGAGACGGGGCTTATAAATGACTTTATCGAGAAGCCGAACAACCCTGCCGAGATCCCGGGAAAGCCCGGACGCTGCCTGGCCTCGATGGGCATCTACCTCTTCAATGCGGATTTCCTCTATGAGGTGCTGGAGGAAGATCAGAAGGACGCCTCCTCAAGCCGCGACTTCGGCCGCGACGTCATACCCAAGATGGTGAAGCTCGGCCTCGCCCGCGCCCACTCCTTCGAGAAGTCCTGCGTGAGGAACGCGGCCAAGACCCAGAACTGCTACTGGCGCGACGTCGGGACGATTGACTCGTTCTGGGCGGCGAACCTCGACCTCGCCTCCGTCATGCCTGATCTCGACATCTACGACCGGCGCTGGCCGATCTGGACGAACCAGCTGCAGCTCCCGCCCGCAAAGTTCGTGCAGGACATCGACGGCAAGTACGGCGTCGTCAGGAACTCGATCATTTCGGGAGGCTGCGTAATCTCGGGATCCGATGTCTACAACTCGGTCATCTTCCCGCAGGTGAGGATCCACTCCAAGTGCTCCCTTGAGGGTGTCGTCGCCTTCCCGCAGGCAGTCTTCCACCAGCGCTGCGAGGTGAGGAACGCCATTGTGGACAAGCACTGCGTGCTGCCCCCGGGGTTCAGGGTCGGCTTTGACAGCGAGTGGGACAAGTCAAACTTCCCGGTGAGCAAGGGCGGCATCGTCATCGTCACCAACGAGGCGATGAAGAGCCTCAAGGAAAGAAGGCCGGATCTCTTCGAGGCAATCCCTCTCAAGCAGAACCCGAACCGCCCGAAATAGCCTCCCTCAGGGGCCTGTCCCGGCCGGGCGAGCCCGGCACTTTCCCCTGTTTTCCCAGAGTATGCCGGTGCAGTCCTGCGCCGGTATTTCCCGGAATTCCCTCCCCATCCTGACATCAAAGAACATCCCTTTCTCCGCATTAACGGTTTCTGCCGCACTTCGGTGTTGTATACAAAATGTCCAACGGCTATTAGCATACGGAAAGCTGAAGCAGGGGCATGATGGCTGGATTCTTCCGGACGGTGCCTGATCCGGCCTTTCGCACGGGAATACAGAGGCCGCTGATGTGCTTCGGCAGCACCGGTCCGGACTGCGCCGCATGACTGAGCATGCAGGAAATCAAGACAGGACTGGACATGGTGCTGGGCTTCTGGCTCAGAAGAGAGGTGCTGATTATGAAGAACAAAATTACTCAGGCTGCCGCAGCATGCGTTCTTGCAATTGCCTGCACCGCGGCGGCGGATACAGGAACGGGAGAGGCTCCTGCCGGATGGACCCTGAGGAAGGGGCATTCCTCGAATGTCTGGACAAAGCCTTCCACGGGAAGTGTTTTCAAGTCATATACGGTGAAATCCGGCGGTGCCGGCAGCATGGCCATGGCGGAAAAGGCTGCGAGGCAGATCGGCTGCGCCATAAGCAATGAAGGGGAAGAGGCCTTCGAATTCAGCTGCCCTGACCGCCGGATGATGATCATGTACAAGCAGCCTCAGGCCGGCGGTTCGGCATCGTTCATTGAGTTCAGCTGCCCTTCGTGCGATGAGGCAACGTACGATGCGGACTTCGCCGAGATATACGTGACCGGCATGACAGCAAAGGTCGGACCCTAGCCCTGGGGAAAGCGGCGCGGATTCTGTCTTTTCAGGGGCTTTTGCCGGAGGGGCCTTAATGCTGTCCTGCCGCCTTCCGTGAAATCCCCCGGCCTGCCTTCCGGCGATGCCGGCGGCAGGCCTTTCCTTTCCTGACCGCTGCCTCGCGCGCCGTTTCTGCCGGCGGGACGTGCTGCCGCGGGCGTGCCGCTCCTTCCTGTCCCGTTCCCCATTCTCCCTTCTACGTGTTAAAATTACGCGGATATACTGCGTCCCAAGAGAGCATGGTTTCAAGATTAATCCCGGAGTGTTTATGCGAGTATTGAAGTTTGGCGGAACGTCGGTTGCCGATGCTGAACGGTTCATCACTGTTTCTGATATCGTTGCCGGCACACGAAGGCAGACTCCCGTCGCCCTGGTGCTTTCGGCTCCTGCCGGGATAACAAATTACCTGGTGAGCCTTGTAAAGAAGACTGTCGCAGGCGAGGACGCCTCCGACATTCTCCAGAAAATCAGGGGCGTGTACGGCGAGATTGTCGCAGGCCTCAAGAAGGCGTTCCCGAACCTTGCCGATCACGTGCTCGCGGAGCGCGAGAAGACCGAGTTTGACACCATCGAGCGCCTCATGAAGGGCATCACGCTCCTCCGCGAGTGCCCGGATGACGTGGAGGCCGTCATCCTGAGCCGCGGTGAGGCCCTCTCCATTGCCATCATGAACGAGCTACTCAAGGCCCGCGGAATCGGGACCGAGATCATCGAGCCCTCGAAGTGCCTCCTGACAGAAGGCGGCATCCTCGAGTCGGAGGTGAACATCAGCGAGTCAAGGAAGCGCATCGATGAGCTTCACCTCAAGTTCTCCGGAGTCGTCCTCATGGCCGGCTTCACCGGCTGCAGCAAAGAGGGGCAGCTTGTCCTTCTCGGAAGGAACGGCTCCGACTACTCCGCGGCCTGCCTTGCCGCAATCCTGGGCGCCGAGCGCTGCGAGATCTGGACCGACGTTGACGGTGTCTACAGCTGCGACCCGAGGCTCGTCTCAGACGCCGAGCTCCTGCAGTCGATGTCCTACCGCGAGGCGATGGAGCTCAGCTACTTCGGCGCCAAGGTCCTCCATCCGCGCACCATCGCGCCCATCGCGAGGTACCACATCCCATGCCTCATCAAGAACACCATCAACCCGCACGGAGACGGCACTCTCATTACCGAGAAGGGCTCTGACCGCTACCCGATAAAGGGCATCAGCGATCTTGACAGCATGAGCCTCATAAACGTATCCGGCCCCGGCATGAAGGGCGTTGTCGGCATGGCCGGCAGAATCTTCAGCTGCATCTCCAGGGCAGGGATTTCGGTTGCGCTCATCACCCAGTCATCCTCGGAGTACTCGATCTGCTTCTGCGTCCACACTGCCGAGCGCGACAGGGCTGTCGAGGCCCTCCACACCGAGTTCGTGCTTGAGTTCCGCGAGAAGATCCTCGATCCGCTCGACGTGCGCGACGGCATGGCCATCATCAGCGTCGTCGGCGACGGCATGCGCACGAGGCGCGGCGTCTCGGCGAAGTTCTTCAAGGCTCTCGCCCAGGCCAACATCAACGTCGCGGCGATTGCCCAGGGCTCGAGCGAGCGCTCAATCAGCGCGGTTGTAGCCTCAGACAAGGTGAAGAGCGCCATCCGCGCCTGCCACCAGAGCCTCTTCCGCACCAAGCAGTACATTGACATCATCCTCGTCGGCATCGGCGGCGTCGGCGGGGCCCTCCTTGACCAGATCACGAGGCAGCAGAAGGTCCTCGCGACCCAGGGCATCGACCTCCGCATGGTCTGCCTCGCGACCGGCCACCATATGGTGATGGATCCTGACGGAATCGACCTCCATTCGAACTGGCGCGACGGCTTCAATGCCTCGGAAAGCGGCTTCAATTACGACCGTGTGCTGAAGATGGTTCTCGACAGCCACCTCATCAACCCGGTCATCATCGACTGCACGACCTCCCCGGAGATTGCGGGTAGCTACGAGCGGTACCTCCTTGACGGGTTCAACGTCGTAACCCCGAACAAGAAGGCCAATACCGGCACGATGGACTACTACCGCGCGCTCAGGAGGGCATCGCTCCTCACGAGGAGGAAGTTCCTTTACGAGACCAACGTCGGCGCAGGGCTTCCAGTCATCGAGAACCTGCAGAACCTCATCCGCGCCGGAGACCGGCTCCTCCATTTCGAGGGCATCCTCTCCGGGTCGCTCTCCTACATCTTCGGCAAGCTTGACGAGGGCCTCTCGTTCTCCGAGGCGACGAAGACCGCGAAGGAGAAGGGCTTCACCGAGCCAGATCCGAGGGATGATCTCAACGGCATGGATGTAGCGAGGAAGCTCCTCATCCTCGCCCGCGAGTCAGGATTCGTGCTTGATCTCGACGATGTCGACTGCCAGCCGGCCCTCCCTCCGGGATTTGACGCATCGGGCTCCGCAGAGGACTTCATGAAGAAGCTCCCTGAGGCTGACGCCTGGTTCCGTGAGCAGGCCGAGAAGGCTAAGGCAGAGGGCAAGGTCCTCCGCTATGTCGGGCAGATCGACGAGAACGGCCACTGCAAGGTATCAATCCTGCCGGTAGACGAGAAGAACGCTCTCTACCGCGTGAAGGACGGCGAGAACGCGCTTTCCTTCATCACTAACTACTATCAGCCGATCCCGCTCGTTCTCCGCGGCTACGGCGCAGGTACGCAGGTTACCGCCGCGGGTGTCTTCGCGGACGTTCTCCGTACCCTTAACTGGAAACAGGAGGTCTAATGGCAGTCAAGGCATATGCCCCGGCATCAATCGGCAATGTAAGCGTCGGATTCGACATTCTCGGAGCGGCTCTCACCCCGGTCGACGGCACGCCGCTCGGCGACACCGTCACCATCGAGGACTCTGACACTGAGTTCTCCCTTGTGCAGGAGGGCAGGTTCGTCTCGAAGCTTCCGAAGAATCCGGATGACAACATTGTGACTGACTGCTTCAGGGTCTACCGTGACGCCCTTGCCGCAAAGGGGCAGAAGACCAGGGGCCTCCGCATGACGCTGCAGAAGGATCTCCCGGTCGGCTCGGGCCTCGGCTCGAGCGCCTGCAGCGTGGTCTCCGCGCTTGCGGCCCTCAACGCCTTCCATGACCATGCCCTGAGCGAGGACGAGATCATCCGCCTCATGGGACAGGAGGAGGGCAAGATCTCGGGCTCCATCCATTATGACAACGTCGCTCCCTGCTATCTCGGCGGCATACAGCTGATGCTTGAGGACTGTGAGGAGATCTCGGAGAGGATCCCCGATTTTTCCGAGTGGTACTGGGTGTCCTGCTACCCCGGAATCGTCGTGAGCACCGCTGCCGCGCGGAAGATCCTCCCCGTGGAGTACCCGCGCTCGACCGCCATCAGGTTCGCCTCCAACGTCGGCGCCTTTATCCATGCCTCCCACACCGGGAACAGGAAGCTCGCCGCGAAGTGCCTTGTTGACGTAATCGCCGAGCCGTACAGGAAGAGCCTCATCCCGGGATTTGACAGGGCCAGGGAGTATGCCATGTCGAACGGCGGCCTTGCCTTCGGCATCTCCGGCTCCGGCCCCTCGATTTTTGCCGTGACCGAGAGCATGGACTCCGCGAAGAAGATTGAGTCATGGCTTAAGTCAGAGTTCATACAGAACTCAGACGGGTTCTGCCATATCTGCAGGATTGACCGCAGGGGCACCGTCGTAACCGGTTGCTGATTTGATGACCGGGATGTGCCCCGCGGCGATGCCGCGGGGCATTCCGGCTTTTGATTTTCCGCCTGGACTCTGTCCGGGCAACTCTCAGGGAGTTTGCCAAGCATGCAGCTTTACAACATCAAGGATCATTCTGAAAAGGTTTCCTTTGCCCAGGCTGTCCGCCAGGGACTGGGCCGTCACCAGGGGCTTTTCTTCCCGTCGGAGATCACTCCGATGGATGACATCGACGGCCTTCTCGCCCTTCCTTTCGTGGAGAGATCCCAGAAGATCCTGCGCCACCTCATCGGCAGCGACGAGATGCCCGGCCTTGAGGAGGCTGTGGCATCCGCGTTCTCCTTCGGAGCTCCCCCTGTTGTAAGGATTTCAGACCAGGTAAGCTCTCTTGAGCTGTTCCACGGCCCCACGCTCGCGTTCAAGGACTTCGGCGCACGCTTCATGGCAAGGTGCCTTGAGCAGATTGCGGGCGACAGGAAGATCACCATCCTGACCGCGACCTCCGGAGACACCGGCGCTGCTGTCGCACATGCCTTCTTCGGCCTCAAGAACATCAATGTCTGCGTGCTCTATCCGAAGGGCAAGGTCAGCCCCCTGCAGGAGAAGCTGTTCTGCACCCTCGGCGGCAACATCAGGACCGTCGCTGTGCGCGGCACCTTCGATGACTGCCAGGCGCTCGTCAAGGAGGCTTTCGATGACGAGGAGGTCAGGACAGGAATCGGCCTCAACTCCGCGAACTCCATCAACATCAGCCGCCTGCTCGCCCAGGTCTGCTACTATTTTGAGGCCGTAGCAGCGCTTCCCGCAGAGCAGAGAAAGTCGGTAGTCTTCTCGGTTCCGAGCGGCAACTTCGGCGACGTCACCGCCGGCCTTATCGCCAAGGCTCTCGGCCTCCGTGTAAAGCGCTTTGTCATCTCCACCAATGTCAATGACACTGTTCCCCGCTATCTTAAGACCCGCGTCTGGGATCCGCATGAGACCGTTCCGACCCTCTCCAATGCGATGGATGTCAGCCGCCCGAACAACTGGCCGCGCGTCGAGGAGCTCTTCAAGGTGAAGGGCTGGGATCTCGGCGATCTTGCAAGCGGCATGAGGACTGATGAAGAGACGAAGGCTGCCATGAGGAAGATCCTCGCTGACACGAAGTATGTAAGCGAGCCGCACGGCGCCATCGCCTGGAGCGTTCTCCAGGACTTCCTCGAGAAGGGCGATCAGGGAATTTTCCTCGAGACTGCAGCTCCCGCGAAGTTCAAGAGCGTCGTTGACGAGATCCTCGGCACTGACATTGACCTCCCTGAGGCCCTGGCCTCGAGGGCCGGCCTGCCGCTCCTCTCTGACGAGATGGATCCTGACTGGAAGGAGCTCAGGGCCTACCTTCTCAGGAACGAGGCCTGATACTCCCCTGCATTAGGAGGTGTGATTTATGATTCTCGACTTTTTCAGACGGCTCCACGGCCTGGTGAGCGATGACGGCATAAGGATCTACGCTCCTGTGTCAGGCAAGATCCTGCCTATAGAGGACGTGCCCGACGTGGTCTTCTCCGAGAAGATCGCGGGTGACGGCATCGCTATCAAGCCGGAGGGCGACAGGCTGGTCGCTCCGTTTGACGGGACAATCGTCCAGGTGTTCGAGACCAATCACGCCTTTGCCATCCGCTCGGAGAAAAACATCGAGGTGCTGGTTCATTTCGGCATCGACACGGTTGATCTGAGGGGAAAGGGATTCAAGAGGCTAGCGGAGAGCGGACAGAAGGTCCACAAGGGCGATCCGATCATCGGCTTCAGCCTGAAGGAGCTTGAGTCCGCAGCTCATTCAACGGTGACCCCGGTGGTCATCTCCAACTTGGCCGAGCTCGACGTCGGCAGGCTGAACAAGGCTGACGGAGAAGCGGTGGCAGGTGAGACCGCGATCCTGACGCTCTACATGAACGAGCCGAAGGAAGGCTCGCCTTCTGAGACCGGAAGCGCCGCGGCACCTGCCGCGGACGGTGAAGAGGAAGTCAGATGAGGATTTTTACCGCTGCGCTTGCCGTTCTCGCCATGCTCCTTTCATTCCAGTCCATGGCCGACAGCTACCAGGACAGGAAGGCTCAGGACGAGAATGAGGCATCCCGCTGGAGCATTGTCTCTGTCGAGCGGGACGGGGCAAAGTGCCCGTCCGGTCAGAAATGCGAGCCTCAGTCCGAGAATGTCAGGGAAGAGCTCTTCACACTGAGGAGAGGTGACACCGAGGCATTTGTATCCCTTATGGTGACTGGACTCGGCGGCGATGCCGTGAGGAAGCAGTTCCTCAGGGTGACAGGCGGCGAGTGCACGTCGGACATGCGCGGCATGAGCACTGCAGTCTACCGTGACTGCCTCCATGACGGGAAAAAGTATGTGCTCTCGGAGCGGCCTTACCGCTATCCGGGGGAGCAGAAGGATGTCGGGAAGGTGCTGACGCTTTTCCCTGCTGACGTAACCGACAGCGCGCTCTCGCTGATCCTTGTGCAGACCGCAAAGTCGAGCATGATCAAGCCCAGACCGCAGTACCTCCTGATTGCGCTCTGCGCCGGGTTCCTCATCGCGTTCTTCGTCGTCATGAAGCTCAGCATCAGGTCGCACTCAGGCAGGCGTAATGCAGACAAGCAGGGCAGTGCGTCTGAAGAGGGAAAATCCCGGTCATAACGAAAGGGCATCAGACACCATATTTCCATGAGGCCTGATGTCCTTCTTCATAAACCTAAGTTCTGACAAAAAATTGCACTACTTCCTTATTTGAACTCTCAAAGAGGCGGAATCCCTTTATCACAAAGGGGTTCCGCTTTTTTGTATCCAAGCACCTCGCTAAAAAATGTAGTACTATAATTGACTACATTAGAGCGACACAGTGGAGGTACTGAAATGCCATTTATCAGGGTTCAGAATCTCAAAAAGGACGAGCAAGGCAGGATTGTGCGCGGCAGTGCCGGACTTATAGACGCTGTCTACGTGAAAGGACAGAAACAGCACTCGAGACAGTCAAGGCGCGAGGTTCTTGGAAGGGTTGTCTGGCTGGCTGAGAACAAGAGAAGCGGGATCTTCCTGTCACCAACGCGTGGGCTTACAGAGTACGATGCTGACAAGGACGAGTTCTCGGATGCTGACCCTGAGGACAACAGGGTGAAATCCTACGCCGGCAAGCATGAGTTGCTGCGCATTCCAGAGACCCACGCTGTGTTCGGAGATGTCTGGTGGCGCATTGAAGGGCTTAAGGCCTCAGGCCTGCTGCCGCTTCTGAAAAAGACAGCCCAGGGAAGCCTGCAGGGCTACGAGAGGCTGCTATGCCACACCCTGTGGGGTACTCTGCGTGATGGCTCGCACATCAGCTGCGGCGACTTTACCGCCAGATCCGTAACAGGGACACTGTTCAAAGAAATTGCCATAGGTTCACTTGATGGTGACACAGCGCACTACAGTTTTATGGGGTCAGACCTGGCCAAGGAAAGCTTTTTCAAAGGATTCGTAGCGCTGATGAAAAAGAGTGTCCCTGGTTTTGGAGATGTTTGCTACGTTGACTCGACACCTCTGCCAAACGACATAGAGAACAACCCGTACAACGCACTCTGCTGTCATGGCACTGGCTCGTGCGCAGTGCAGACACGGCTTGCTGTTGTACAGGACTATGTAACAGGTCTCCCTGTCTGGTACTCGGTTATACCAGGCAACGTGCTTGACCTCAGCACGCTCTCTGATATCGCAGATGACGTCTATGACACTCTTGGCGTTGTTGTGAACTCTGCGGTGCTTGACGCAGGCTATGTGTGCTCTGACGTGGTGAAGGCGTTTTGCGGCTATGAAGGGAAGCACCTCATAGCCAGGATGCCTGCGAAGAGAGGCTTCCCTTTCCGCGAGCTCTGGTCAAAAAACAAAGATGAGCTTAGCCGCGGGCG
>DEHC01000067.1:38978-74992 GCA_002351705.1 Gammaproteobacteria bacterium UBA2810
GCTGCAGCGTTCGCTGCCGAGAAGCCGTCAGAACAGGACTGGGAAACCGTAAGACGCGGCTATTTTGTGCTGCTCTCCAGTGACAGCTGCAAGCCTGATGATATGCTCGACCGTTACTTCGAAAGGATGTCTATCGAGTCTATGTTCAAGGACCTAAAGCGCATGGGGCTGCTGCCGTTGCGCAAGTGGTCACCCTTGACAGTCAAAGGCAAGATCCTGCAGGACATGATCGGTCTGATCGCTATACTCATGCAGAGAAAGACGTGTGAAAACAAAGAGGTCTCTGAATCGGCCGTCATAGGGAAACTTCAGTCACTGATTTGCAGGACAGGTGGTGAAAACATCAGCATTGATCACCCTAACAAACAGGTCAAGGAGATCTTCAAGAATTACGGCTACAAACTGCCGCAGACACTTTCGGTTAGCTCAGTCAGAAAGAGCCTGCAGATTGCCTGACCGGGGGATGTAGTGCTATTTTTTTTTGTCAGAACTTAGGATAAATGGCCTGATGCGCAAAGGTGTCCGGCACCATCCGGATCAGAACGAAACTTCCTGCAAATGTCTTAGAGCACGCAGTCAGGCAGGTCATGTCTAGCTCATCATTCTGATGGCTGCTGCGCCTACTGGCTTTCATCCCACACCTCGATTTCGTATATCGGGCCGTTACTGTAACAGGCCGACTACAATGCACAAAGTGCGGCAGCAAAACCGGCTTTTTGGGGAATGTCATCATCAGGCAGTTTCCCATAATCATCCAAGTATCCATTCGTTCTACTGTTTTCAAGCAGCGAAGAGCAGCTCCTGCCAATTTTTGCGACACTGTCGCAAAAATCTAAAATGCCTGCAAAACAGTGGATATCGTGTACTCATGGTCTCGGGAAAAAACTGCTCACAGTATATCTGGCTCAGTAATTCTGGTGCGGATATTTCATGTTTTGAAGAAACTGTCTGTAAAATCCATATATTCCTTCAAAACAGACAGAATGGTGATTTCGGTGACTGTGAAACATGACGCATCTGCTCAGTGAGCCATAACCATCAATTGGTGGGTTCACACTGCTGCGCTCCTGATGTCCTGACCACAGCCTCGCAGTTAGCCGCCTAATTTTGTCTGTTTTTGTCTGTGCATGAGGCAGGTTCTTTTCAGTTGTCAGTCTTCCGTTTGTTATCCAGAAATCTGCAAATTTCGTTCTCAAGTTGCTCCCTGTCCGGGAAATAGAGCTGATATCTGCTTACAAACAGCTGATTGGAAATGTTCTGTGTTGCGTATTTAACCATAAGTTTGTCCTCGTATGCGCCAAGCACAATGCCGATAGGTTCAGTATCGCCCTCGGTGTTCATTTCCTCTCGGTAGTAATTGAGATACAGGTTCATCTGGCCGATATCCTCGTGCTGCACTTCTCCGCGCTTCAGATCTATCAGAACAAAACATTTCAGTATTCTATGGTAAAACACAAGGTCAACCTTAAATATCCTTCCGCCGATATTTATTCGCTGCTGCCTTCCGATAAAGGCGAACCCCTTGCCTAGTTCCAGAAGGAATGTACTGATGTTGTCTATCAGAGCGTCCTCAAGATCACCTTCCTTGTAGACTGGCAATTGAGGAAGACCCGTAAATTCAAAAATATACGGATCCTTTATAATGTCTTCTGGCTTTTCTATAACCTGACCTTGTTCAGACAGTCTAAGTACTTCATTTTTGTTTTTGCTTAGGGCAAGTCTTTGAAACAGCATGCTCTGCATCTGTCTCCGGAGTTCGCGTACACCCCAGTTTTCCTGTTCACATTCCTTGAGATAAAACGATCTTTCAAGCGGATCAGCTATTTTCAGCAGCTCAACATAGTGGCTCCAGCTTAATTTTTGCGACACTGTCGCAAAAATTGGGAAAGCAGTATAAAGCTGGCGCATCCTGTATACATTGCTGAGTCCAAACCCGTTTCCATAGCGGATTATCAGGTCTTTTGAAAGCCTTTTAAGTGTCTCAGAACCGTACTCTGCCTTTTCGTTTCCTGCCTGCTCAAAATCGACGATATACTTTCCTATTGTCCAGTATGTCTCAACGATCGACTCATTTATGCGTGAGACTGCTTTCTTCCTCCCATACTCAAGTGCTTCACCTATATGTGCCAGAAGTGAATTATAAGAAGAGTCGATAGTTGTTGACATAATTCATCTCTCACAGTTATTGCTGCCTTATCGGTATTTTATACATTTCTTCTTGACAGTCTAATATGGATAGCTATCATTTTTATAATATTCTGACATTAAATGACGATATTTTAATGCTGTAAATTTATGCCGGTCAATAGAGGAAATATGCGCATTATGCAATAGTGCCTGCATAACCATAATAACCCTTGTTAAATTCTGCATATGACTGTTATCAGAATAAATAGGTTTAACGAATGAAAATGGCTGATTGCTTGAACAGGCGAATTTTGCACGAACATTGATCGGATGCAGCGTATGTTCCTGAATTTTGCAGACTCCGTCTGCAAAATCGGAACGTGTTGCGGAGAGAGCCGCCTGCCAGGCGGTCAGGGGCTCTCTCTTTTCTAGTTAAATGCTGTAGCTCCACTTGGTCTTCAGCTCGTAGTCGCTGAACTTCTTTGTCTGTTCTGAGTAGAACTTGAAATGTGCGAAGTTGAGGTAGACGGTGCCGTTGACTGCGCCCTCTCTGAGCTGCAGCCAGACCGTACGGTCGAGATCCGCGGTAACGTAGCTGCTGCTCTCCTGGTTCTCCAGCTCAAGCGAGACGACCGTATGGAACCCGAGGTTCCTGCTGCTCCTTATGAGGGCTGGGACGTCTCCCTGGTGGCGCCTGAGGCTGAGCCTGATCTCATGGGGCCTGATGAAGATCTGGTCATGGCTCTTCTCGTCAAGAACCGCGAAGCCGTCGTCAACCCTTCCCCTGAAGATGTTCACGTGCCCGAGGAAGCTGAAGACGAACGGGTTCTCCGGCGTGTCGTAGACCTCGTCAGGCGAACCGGCCTGCTCTATCCTCCCGTGGTTCAGGATGATTATCCGGTCTGATATCTCGAGGGCCTCCTCCTGATCATGAGTGACCATGATGGTGGTTATCCCGAGCTTCCTCTGGAGGTGCAGCAGATAGGTCCTGAGCTCCTCCCTAACCTTCGCGTCGAGCGCGCCGAACGGCTCGTCAAGGAGCAGTATGCGGGGCTCCACCGCAAGCGCCCTCGCAAGCGCCACTCTCTGCTTCTGACCTCCCGAGAGCTGGTCAACGCGCCTCCCGCCGAGGCTCTCGAGCTTGATCATGGCAAGGAGCTCCTTTACCTTTTTGCTGATCTGCTCGTCAGACGGACGGTCGGCTCCCTTTTTCACGGTGAGCCCGAAGGCGATGTTCTCGCTTACAGTCATGTTCTGGAACAGCGCGTAGTTCTGGAACATGAAGCCGATACCCCTCTTCTGCACCGGGACTTTCGTCATGTCATTGCCGTCAAAGAGGATTTTTCCGCTGTCGGCTGTCTCGAGCCCCGCGATCACGCGGAGGAGCGTGGTCTTCCCCGAGCCTGACGGACCGAGCAGCGTGGTGATTTTCCCCTCCTCTATCTCGGCGTTTATGCCTCCGAGAACGACGGTGCTGCCGTAGCTTTTCCTGATGTCCTCAACCGCTATAGTCATATCAGCTTGCTCCTCTTGATTTCAGATGTTTCCTTTCCTTCAGCTCTATGTAGAACTTCTGCACCAGGGTGACCAGGGCAAGCAGCATGAGAACTGACGCTATGGTGAATGCCGCCACATACTCGTAGTTGCTGTACAGGAGCTCGATGTAGACGGGCAGGGTGGCGGTCTTCCCGAGCATCTTGCCGCTCACGATGGAGACGGCTCCGAACTCGCCGATAACCCTCGCGTTCGTGAGGATTATTCCGTAGAAAAGTCCCCACTTGATGTTCGGGAGGGTTACGGAGAAGAAGGTCCTGAAGAACCCGGCGCCGAGAGTTACGGCAGCCTCCTCCTCCGAGTTCCCGATCTCGGACATGAGGGGAATAAGCTCCTTTGCGACATAGGGGAAGGTGACGAACGCGCTCGCGAATATGATTCCCGGGGCGGCGAAGAGCACCTTGAGCCCGAGGGCGTCGAGGAGCGGGCGGAGAAGCCCCGTCGAGCCGAACACCATCACGATCATGAGACCGGCGACGACAGGCGAGACCGCATAGGGGATCTCGATTGCCATCGAGAGGAGCCTTCTCCCGCGGAAGCGGTATTTCGCGATGGCCCATGCGAGCATGATGCCGAAGATGGTGTTGAGCGGCACGGCTATGACGGCTGTGATTACCGTGAGTATCAGTGCGCTCTTCGCGCCGGGCGCCTTGAGGTAGCTCAGGTAGTTCCCGAAGCCGTCTGCCAGGCTTTCCTTAACGACTGTCGCGACAGGAAGCAGAATGAACACTGCCACGAACAGGAATGCGAGCAGGATAAGCAGGTATCCTACCGCGCTAGACCGTTTTTTCATTTCTGCTGCTCCATTTTCTGATAAAGCTGATGACGCCCAGGATCCCTGCCGAGATGGCGAGCATGATGAGTGCGGTCACCACGGCCGCGTCGTAGTTGTGCGATTCGATCTTGCCGACGATGACGACCGGCAGGATCTGGCTCTTGAACGGAAGGTTGCTCGAGACGAAGATGACCGAGCCGTACTCGCCTACCGCGCGGGCGAACGCAAGCGAGAAGCCGGTGAGCGCAGGGGGAATGAGCGGCGGCAATGTCACGCGGAGGAAAGTCTGCAGGGGCGATGCGCCGAGCATCTCGGCAGCCTCCTCGGTGCTCGCATCAAGCCGCTTGATGACAGGCTGCAGAGTCCTCACCACAAACGGGATCCCGACGAACACCAGGGCGAATGTTATGCCGGTGAAGTCGCTCCCGCTCAGTGAGAACCCCAGGCTGTTCACGATCTTCCCGATGTAGCCGTCATCGCTCAGGAGAAAGGAAATCGAGACGCCTGCGACAGCCGTCGGAAGGGCAAACGGAATGTCGATAAGCGAGTCAAGAAGCCTCTTTCCGGGGAAGCTGTACCTCTCGATGCTCCAGGCGAGGATAAAGCCGAATACCAGGTTTATAAGACCGGCGACGAGCGATGCCCGGAGCGAGAGCCCGAGGGCGCTCAGGATCTCCCCGTCGCCGAGGGCCTTCGCGAAGGCGCTCGGCCTGATGCCGCAGCCGTAGGCAATGAGCGCGGCGAACGGGAGGAGGACCAGCACCGAGAAGTATCCTGCCCCGAGTCCGAGCGTCCAGCCGAAGCCCGGTATGACTGAAAAGCTTTTGAATTTCATTTTCCTGTCTCCCTGCAGAGTGCTGCCGGGCTCCTGTCCCCCGCACAGAAAAAGGCGCCCGGGCCTCTGCCCCGGCGCCTCCCCGCGCAAGGTCTTACTGTCAGTTGTCCCTTGAGGCGTTGATTTCCTTCAGGATCTTGTCGAACTCGCCGCCGTCTGCCCAGACTTCCTGCTGAAGCTTGTTGAAGCCGCCGAGGTCGTTTATGTCAACGAGCTTGATATTGCCGAACTTCTCCGCGTACTCCTTCTTCACGGTGTCGCTCGTAGGGCGGTAGAAGTTCTCGGCTGCTATCTTCTGCGCGTCGTCAGTGTAGAGCCAGTCGATGTAGTCATTGGCGACCTTCTCGGTGCCGTGCTCCTTCGCGTTCTTCTCGACAACCGCTACAGGGGGCTTCGCGAGGACCGAGACTGAGGGTATGACGATCTCGAAGGTGTCAGCACCGAAGCGCTTCACCGTAAGGTAGGCCTCGTTCTCCCAGGCGATGAGCACGTCGCCGATGCGGCGCTTCACAAAGGTGTTGGTCGCGCCGCGGGCGCCGGTGTCAAGCACGGGGACATTGGCGTAGATGGCCTTCACGAAGTCGCGGGTCTTGGCCTGATCATCGCCGAACTTCTCCTTGGCGTAGGCAAGTATGCCGGCGTAGTTGTAGCGCGCGCCGCCTGAGGTCTTGGGGTTCGGGGTGATTACCTTGATGCCGGGCTTCGCGAGATCATCCCAGTCCTTGATGTTCTGGGGATTTCCCTTCCTGACGAGGAAGACGATGGTCGAGTTGAAGGGCGAGCTCTCGTTCGGCTTGAGGCTCTGCCAGTTCTCGGGAAGGAGCTTTGCCTGCTTCTGGATGTTCTCGATATCCCAGGGGAGGGCAAGCGTTACGACGTCTGCGGGCGATCCGTCAATGACCGAGCGGGCCTGGGCGCCTGATCCGCCGTGGGACTGGCTGATGGTGACAGTGTCGCCGGTCTTCTTCTCGTACCAGGCAGTGAAGGACTTGTTGAGCTCCTGGTAAAGCTCCCTGGTGGGATCGTAGGATACGTTGAGAAGCTCATACTCGGCGGCAGATGCGCTGAAGGCGAAGGCAAGCGGCAGAATGGCAGCAGCAATTGATGAAAATTTCTTCATGATAATTCCTCAGTTTGGCCGTATTCCGGAAACAGGCAGACTACGGGGGCGGCAGTAACGCTCCGAAAATTCTTAAATCCGTTCATCGGATGACTGCCGCTCTGCTGTTCCGGAAGCTGAGAAATCAGATCCTTTGCTTCCCGGCAGTCATCCGTGACATATCAGTTTTCATAAGAAAGCATCATACAACATGTACAGATAGACATAATCAACCTCACAAATTCACATCAGCATAGTTTTCTTTGGCCTCGTTCTCAGGAAACGTTCTTGCAGGAATAATTTCAGAAAAAAACGAAAAATGCAAGCACTTTTTTCAAAATTTTTTCGGGCTGAATACTGCCAGCCGATCCCAGATGACTGGAAGCTGCGATCAAAACCCGCTCCCGACTGCCGGAAGATTGAATTATTTTTGCCGCGAAAAATCTAATAGAATCAACATATTGGATTAATTCATACTAAAACGATCGAATTTATATAAAAAGTTCAGTTGAATCCTGAAACGCTTTGGAATATTATTCTACCAATCCGATATGAAAACGTCTTTTTGAATTCCGGAAGAAAAATTTCCGGTGCTCGCAAGGGCGGTTTCCATGAGCCAGAACCGGTGTTCATCCTGAATTCCGGCTTTGCAATATTTATGTGTTTATTACTGTGTATCTGAATATCTAATTTTCAGAAGGAGAGACCATGCCCGTTCTTCCGCTGCAGGACAGCCTGGCCGGTGACATTGAGTTCCTGTCCGGCGTTACATCTGATTTCAAGGCCGGGAAAATTTCCCAGACCGAGTTCAAGGCAAGACGCGTCCCGATGGGCGTCTATGAGCAGAGAAAGGACGGCGTCTACATGGCACGTATCCGCACCACGGGCGGGGTGGTCTCGGCGGAGAGCTTCAGGAAGGTCCTGGAGCTCGCGGAGAAGCACGGCTCTAACATGGTGCACATCACAATCCGCCAGGAGATCCAGATCCACAACCTGAACGTCGACCAGTTCATCCCGCTCCTCGAGGACCTGAAAGCTGCCGGCCTCTCCACGAAGGGCGGCGGCGGAAACACCGTGAGGAATATCCTGGTGTCCGAGTTCTCCGGCATCGGCCGGGACGAGGTCTTCGACGCCACGCCGGACGCGTTCGCAGCAGGCGCTGCGCTCATCAACGACTCCCGCTCCTACGAGATGCCGAGGAAGCTGAAGCTCGCCTTCTCCTCCGACGGGAAGACCGGCTTCGCGGGCATTGACGATCTCGGCTTCGTCGCGGAGATCCGTGACGGGAAGAAGGGCTTCAAAGTCTACGCCGGCGGCGGCATGGGCTCAAGATCCCGCGTTGCCTCCCTTCTCTACGATTTTGTCCCGGAGGAGCAGGTCCCGGCAATCGCTGTCGGCGTCAGGAACTTCTTCAACGACTACGGCAACCGCCGCAACAGGGGCGAGGCCCGTCTCCGCTACGTCTACTATAAGCTCGGAGAGGATGAGACTCAGCGCCTCATCAGGGAGTACGTGAGCCGCGAGCTCGGGAAGGACTTCCCGAAGGCCGGGAGCTTCGAGGACAGGAACCTCCGGCCCGATCTCCCCTCTTACACAGGGATTCCGGTACCCGCTGATAAGGCAGAGGCATTCTCGAAGTGGCGCTCCCGCTATGTGCTCCCGCAGAAGCAGGACGGGTATTTCACCGTCTACGTACCTGTCGAGCACGGCAACATCTTCCTGAAGGACACAGAGAGCCTCGCGGGCTTCCGCTCGCTCATTGACTTCACCGAGAAGTTCGGAGCGGACACCCTGAGGTTCGCCCCGCAGGCGATAAGGCTCAGAAACCTTCCGGAGCGGGCGCTTCCGGAGCTTTACCTGCTACTCAGCTCATTCCTTCCCGCAGTGAACGAGCCGGTGTTCATCACCTCCATCGCGTCATGCACGGGCGCTGACACCTGCCGCCTCGGCTTCTGCTTCTCGAAGGGGCTTGCGACCGCCATCAGGAAGCGGCTCCTGGACTCGGGGCTTGATCTTGACCGCCTCTCAGGCGCAGAGCTCCGCATCTCAGGATGCCCGAACTGCTGCGGACAGCACCTCTATGCTGATCTCGGCTTCCAGGGCCGCGTCCTCCGCAATGACCGCCCGTACCCCGGCTACCGCATCTATATAGGAGCGGAGAAGGACGGCACTCCGGAGTTCGGCCGCGAGGCAGGAATCCTTGCCGCGCGCGACGTGCCCGCTTTCGTCGAGGAGCTGGTGAGGCTCTATCTCCGCGGCACCGGCAGCGAGACCTTCAGTGAGTTCCTGAAGAGGGTAAGGCTCTCCGGCGAGGCCGAGGCGCTGGCCGGCAGGTACTCAGAGGTTCCTTCCTTCGAGGAGGACAAGAACTACTATTTCGACTGGGGCGCAGATCAGATCTATGTCAGGGAGAACCTCGGCAAGGCCGAGTGCTCCTCCGGGCTCTTCGACATGCTGAAGCTCGACTACGACCATATCCGGGACGCGCTGAAGGAGGCCGGCTCATCCGCCCCGTCCGCGGAGAAGTCAAAGGCACTGGGCGACGCGCTCTTCAGCTCCTCAAGGCTCCTTCTTGTGACTAGAGGACTTGATCCGAGAACCCGTGACGACGCCTACACCTTCTTCATCAGCGGCTTCATTGACTCCGGCATCGTTGACGGAAAGTTCAGGAAGCTCGTTGAGGACGCCCGTGACGCGAAGGACTTCGATCCGCTCGCGCACGAGGATGAGATCCGGGAGCTTGCCGCCACTGTAACCCACCTCTACAAGAACCTTGATGACAGCCTGCAGTTCAAGGCCGGCACCTGCGGGGTTGCCGCGGCCGGGGCAGGTGAGAAGAAGGAGCAGCAGCAGAAGTCGCTTGATCTCCGCGGCGTGCCGACTCCGGTCAACTTCGTGAGGACCAAGCTCGCTCTCGCGAAGCTCAAGAAGGGCGATCACCTGGAGCTTCTGCTCGATGACTCGCAGCCTGCCCGTGACACGCTGAACGCCGTTGAGGGGGAAGGGCACAAAATCATCTCGAAGACAGCGCAGCCCGAGGGCGGGTTCACAGTCATCGTTGAGAAGGTCTGAGACAGGAGGTTCTGATGGTGCGCACGCTGAGGACTGCCGCGAGGAAGAGCAGGCTCTCGCTCCTTCAGGTGAAGGAGCTCGCGGGTCTTGTGCCGGAGCTGACGCTTGACGTCTGCGGCATGGACACCGCCGGCGACCTGCGCCTTGACGTGCCGCTCACAGAGGCGCCTTCGGACTTCTTCACTGACTCCCTTGACGCGGCTCTTATTGAGGGCAAGGCGGACATCGCGGTCCACAGCGCGAAGGATCTCCCTTATCCACTGCATCCCGGGATAAGGCTCATTGCGCTTACGAAGGCATTTGACCAGACCGACGCGATAGTCACGAGGTCCGGGCAGAAGCTCTCCGGACTCCCGGCCGGATCAAAGGTTGCTTCAAGCTCTGCCCTGAGGCGGCAGAACGTCCTCACGGCAAACCCCGGCGTTGTTCCGGTGAATGTCAGGGGCGACATCATCTCGCGCCTCGCGCAGCTTGATCGCGGGGACTTTGATGCCCTTGTCGTCGCGTCCTGCGCCCTTATAAGGCTCGGGCTCGGTGACAGGATCACCGAGCGCCTTCCGTTCGCTACCCATCCCCTGCAGGGATGCCTTGCCGTTACGGCATCTGCGGGGAGGGCGGAGGAGCTTGCGCCTCTTTTTGCGGGGACTGACATCAGGAAGAGCTTCGGCAGCGTCCACCTCATCGGCTTCGGCCCCGGCGATCCGGAGCTCATGACCGTGAGGGGAGAGCGTCTCCTCCGGGAGAGCGATGCCATCGTCTATGACGCGCTCACTGACGCTGATTTCGTCAAATCATTCCCGCAGGAGAAGTTCTACGTGGGGAAGCTCAGCGGCTCGCACTCCGCGGACCAGGCAGAGATCAACGCGCTCCTTCTCCGCCTTGCCCGAGAGGGAAAGACCGTTGCGCGCCTCAAGGGCGGCGATCCGATGATCTTTGCGCACGGGCGCGAGGAGCTGGACTTCCTCCGCTCGAACCTCATCGAGGCTGATGTCACTCCCGGAATCACCGCTGCATCGGCTGCGGCCGCCTCAACAGGCATTCCGCTGACCCACCGCGGCGTCTCATCGTCCTGCGTGCTCCTCTCGGGGCATCCTGCCGGAAATGACTCGCTTGAGCGCCGCCTTGAGTCGGTAAACGCCGACACCATGGTCTTCTACATGGCCGGAAAGCAGATCGGGCGGGTTGCGGCGGCTCTCATCGCGAAGGGGAAAAGCGGCAGCACTCCCGTTGCTGTCACGAGCCGGGCGAGCCTTAAGGACGAGAAGACCATCATCACGACGCTCTCGGAGCTGAGGCTCTCAGTCCTCACGCTCCGCGATCCGGTGCTTCTGACAGTCGGAGGCACAGCAGGGCTCTCCGGCTTCCGCCATGTGCGTCTTGACACCGGCACCTCGCCGGCTCCCTCACGCGGCGACTTCGTGACCCATGTTCCCTTCATTGATTTCGAGGGAATAGAGGAGCCGGAGCTCACGGGAGAGGACGTGAGGGACGGAGGGATTTTCATACTCACGAGCCCCCAGGACGTGAGGTTCTTCATGGCTCTCATCAGGAAGTGGGGCATAGAGCTCCCCCGGAAGAGATTTGTAGTGGCGGTCGGGAGATCGACAGCCGGGGCGCTTGCCTCGTACGGCGTGTTCGCCGACGCGGTCCCTGCTGACGAGAGCGCGGCGGGCATTGCGGATCTGGTCCGCTCTGACGGGCTGCTCCGTACTTACGGCACAGTTGTTTACCCGCACTCTGACATTTCACCGGCTGCGCTTGCGCCGGCCCTCGTGAAAGCGGGATTCAATGTAAAGAGCGCCGCCGTCTACCGGACTGTTCCGCGAAAGGACATTCCGGATATCGACATCAGCGCGTTCGATCAGGTGGACTTCGCAAGTCCCTCCGGGGCGGAGGCGTTCGCCGCGAGGTTCGGCGGCCTCCAGGAGGGGAAGCAGTACCTCTGCCGCGGGGAGACCACGCTCCGGAAGGTCCGTGAGCTTGCTGGCTCCCTGGCGCTTTAAGAAAATTGAGGAAAGGCAATGAAAAGATTCAGACAGTTCAGGGCATCAGCGGAGCTGAGGGATATCTACAGCGAGGTCCCGCCCATTCTCGCCGATGACCTCATATACCCGTATTTCGTGAACAGCGGCAAGGGCGTGCGCGACGAGATAGCGTCTCTTCCCGGAGTCTACGAGCTCTCGCCTGACACCCTGGTGAAGGATGTCGGTGAGATAAAGGCCCTCGGGCTCAATAAAATTCTCCTCTTCGGCGTTGTCCCCGAGGAGGCGAAAAACGAGACCGGCTCCGCCGCCTGGGATCCGGAGGGACCCGTGCCCGCGGCCGTGAGGGCGGTAAAGGAGAAATATCCTGATGTAACGGTCATTGCCGATGTCTGCCTCTGCGGCTATACCTCGCACGGCCACTGCGGGCTCATCAGAGAGGTGAACGGGAAGAAGATCATCGACAACGACAGCACGCTCCCGCTTCTTGCAAGGACCGCGGCCGCATACGCCAGGGCCGGAGCGGACTTCGTCGCGCCCTCCGCCATGATGGACGGGCAGGTCGCGGCCATCAGGGCAGAGCTCGACAATGAGGGGCTCAGCGCAGGGATCATCGGCTACTCCGCGAAGTACGCCTCTGCCTATTACGGCCCGTTCAGAAGCGCAGTCCACTCCTCACCCGCGTTCGGCGACCGCAGGACCTACCAGATGGACTACCGGACCGTAAGGCAGGGGATTGAGGAGATTGAGGCGGACATCGAGGAGGGCGCAGACCTTGTCATGGTGAAGCCGGCGCTCGCCTACCTCGACATGATCGAGCGCGCCGCATCGAAGTTCGGCTCCTCAAGGCTTGTCGCCTACCAGGTCTCCGGGGAGTACGCGATGCTCAAGGTTGCGGCCGCATCAGGCTGCTTTGACGAGAAGACAATCTTTGACGAGAGCCTCACCGCGATAAGGCGCGCGGGGGCGAGGTACATCATTTCCTACTATGCCAGGGAATATCTTGAAAGGCAGGAGAAACAGAAATAATGCTTACACATCTTCAGGAACTTGAGGCTGAGGCCATCTACGTAATAAGGGAGCTTGCCGCACAGTTCGAGCGTCCGGGGCTCCTCTTTTCAGGCGGCAAGGACTCCATAGTCATGGCAAACCTTGCGCGCACCGCCTTCTATCCGCAGGCCATACCGTTCCCGTTCGTCCATATCGATACGGGGCACAACTTCCCGGAGACCATCGAGTTCCGCGACAGCCTGGTCAAGAGGCTAGGCGTGAAGCTCATTGTCGGCAGCGTGCAGGAGAGCATCGACACCGGCAGGGTCCGCGAGGAGAAGGGCATCGGCGCGTCGCGCAACCGCCTGCAGACCGTGACGCTCATCGACACCATCAGGAAGAACAAGTTCGACGCGCTCCTCGGCGGCGGCCGCCGCGACGAGGAGAAGGCGAGGGCCAAGGAGAGGTTCTTCTCGCTCAGGAACGTCTTCTCCGAGTGGGATCCGAAGAACCAGCGCCCGGAGCTTTTCGGCCTTTACAACGGCCACAAGGACCGCGGCGAGCACTTCAGGGTGTTCCCACTCAGCAACTGGACCGAGCTCGATGTCTGGCAGTACATCAAGGAAAAGGGCATTGATGTTCCGTCCCTGTACTTCTCACACGAGCGCGAGGTCTACGAGCGTGACGGCGCGGTGCTCGCCTGGAGCCCCGTCGTGCAGCTTGCGCCCGGGGAGACGGTGAAGAAGATGCGCGTGAGGTGCCGCACGGTAGGCGACATCACCTGTACCGGGCTTACGGTATCTGACGCGTCAACGCTTGACGACATCATCAGGGAGGTTGCCTCGACCCACGTCACCGAGAGAGGAGGAAGGGCCGATGACAGGCGTTCCGAGACGGCAATGGAAGACAGAAAGAAGGCAGGATACTTTTAAGGAGGGAGCACATGGAACTTTTGCGTTTTATTACCGCCGGAAGCGTCGATGACGGAAAGAGCACACTCATAGGAAGGCTCCTTTACGATACCAAGTCGATATTCGATGACCAGCTGCAGGCAATCGAGGAGGCAAGCAGCAGGAACGGGAGCGACGAGGTGAACCTCGCGCTCCTCACGGACGGCCTCAGGGCTGAGCGCGAGCAGGGCATCACCATTGACGTCGCCTACCGCTACTTCTCGACGCCGAAGAGAAAGTTCATCATAGCGGACGCGCCGGGGCATATCGAGTATACGAGAAACATGATCACCGGCGCCTCGACCTCGGACGCCGCGGTCATACTGATTGACGCGAGGAACGGCGTAGTCGAGCAGACCAGGCGCCACACCTATCTCGCCGGGCTCCTGGGGCTCAGCGAGGTGCTGGTCGCTGTCAACAAGATGGACCTCGTGGACTTCTCGGAGAAGGTCTTCAATGACATTAAGGACGAGTATCAGAAGATCCTTGAGAAGACCCCGCAGATTGCCCATGTGAGCTTCATTCCGATTTCCGCCAAGAACGGCGACAACGTTGTGAAAAAGTCAGACGCGATGCCGTGGTACAAGGGCGACACGCTTCTTGGCACTCTGGAGAATGTCCAGATCCGTGACAGTTCCGCATCACGCCCCTTCCGCTATGATGTGCAGTACGTCATCCGTCCCCAGAACGACGAGTTCCACGACTACCGCGGCTACGCGGGACGCGTGCTAGGAGGCTCCGCGAAGGTCGGCGACGAGGTCGAGATCCTCCCCTCGCGCACGAAGTCGCGCATCAAATCGATAAACCTCGGTGAGGAGGAACTGCAGAGTGTGGAGTACCCCCTTTCCGCGTCAATCCAGCTTGAGGATGATGTCGACGTCTCGCGCGGCTCGCTCATTGTCTCTGCAGGCAGCGCCCCGGAGGGCACGAGGAGCATCAGCGCCGTTCTCTGCGTTCTGAGCTCGAACGGGCTTAAGGAAGGCGTTCCCTATTTCGTGCGCCACGGCAGCACCGAGGTGCAGGGCATGGTGAACGAGGTCACCTACCGCCTGGACATCAACACCCTGGAGAAGGGCGATCCCTCGGGCGATCTGAAGATGAATGACATTGTCGGGGCTGACATCGTGCTCTCCGACGAGCTCTTCTGCGATCTCTTCACGGAGTGCAAGGGCACCGGCTCCTTCATCCTGATTGACGAGAACACCAACGAGACGGCTGCAGTCGGACTTATCGGGGAGTGAGCGATGGCAGAAATTTCGGATAAAGAGGCGCTTGAGAAGGAGGTCCCGGAGCTTCAGGCTCGCTTTAAGGACAGCACGCCGGAGGAGCTCCTCCGGTATTTCCTGAGCCGCTTCGGGAAGCAGATAGCGCTTTCCTCAAGCCTCGGCAAGGAGGATCAGGTCCTCCTTGACATGATCATGAAAATTGACCGTGAGGCGAGGGTCTTCACCATCGACACGGGAAGGCTCTGCCCCGAGACCTACAACCTCATCGCGACCGACGAGGACTATTACAAGATAAAGCTCGAGGTGTTCTTCCCCGACCGCGCGAAGGTCGAGGAGTACGTGAGGACTTACGGCATCAACGGCTTCTACGCTGGGCACGAGGCAAGGAAGGCCTGCTGCGAGGCGAGGAAGCTTGAGCCGCTCAGGAGGGCGCTCTCCGGGCTTGACGTCTGGATCTGCGGCCTGAGGCGGAGCCAGTCGGTGACCAGATCTGAGGATAAGGCAGTCGAGTGGGACGCGAGGCACTGGCTCATCAAGCTCAACCCCCTCATTGACTGGGAGGAGTCTGACGTCGACGCCTATGTGAAGGAGCACAGCGTTCCCGTCAATGTCCTTCACAGGAAGGGCTATCCCTCAATCGGCTGCCGCCCCTGCACGAGGGCGGTGCAGCCTGGCGAGGACATCAGATCCGGGCGCTGGTGGTGGGAGAGCCCGCTCCACCGTGAGTGCGGCCTGCACAGGGACTGAGCGATGGGCAGATACAGGTACTCGTTCCTTCCCATCGGGATAAATATCGAGGGAAAGAAGATTGTCATCGCTGGAGGCGGCAATGTCGCCTTCCACAAGGCATCGATACTCTCCGCTTATACGGATAATGTCACAGTTGTCTCACCGGAGTTCAGGAAGGGATTTGAGGAGCTCGGCTTCACTCTTGTGAAAAGCGTGTTCGGACCGGAGCACCTTGAAGGAGCATGGCTCCTCTATGCCTGCACCGGAGACAGCAGGGTGAACCGTGAGATCCGGGACATGGCGCACGAGCGCGGCATCCTGGTCTCGGTCTGCGACTCGCCTGCTGACTGCGACTTCATCTCGCCCGCGGTGTTCCGCGACGGCTGCATGACCGTGGCCGTCGGCTCTGACTCCAGGGACGTGAGAAGGTCCATCAGGGTCAGGGACAGAGTGCGCGAGCTTGCCGGAGAGGGGCTCTTCGGCGCGGATCTCGGAACGGAAACGGAGTCATGAGAGGAAAATGATCAGCGGTTACTTCGTGAGCGGGCGCCATCATTCGATCGGGCAGAGGAACGAGCAGAGGAGGAACTGCCATTTTGACGCCTCCCGGCCGCATGTCCTCATCGACACCTGCTGCCGCTATGAGGTCTACAGCGGGACTGGACGCATTCCTGATGATGTCGCAAGGCACCTCTACCGCGTGGCAGCTGGCCTTGAGTCCGAGCTTCTCGGGGAGAACGCCATACTCGGGCAGGTGAGGAAGAGCTACCTTGAGGCAGCCGCGAGGTTCAGTCTCGGAAGCTCCATGAACCGCCTCTTCCAGGGAGCAATCCACACAGGAAAGAGGGTGAGGAGCGAGACCGGCATATCAAGCGGGGCGATGTCATGCGGCGAGCTCACCGTTGAGCTCATGAAGCGCTCCGGCTTCAATTTCAGGAGCAGTACCGTTGCCGTAATCGGAGTGAACGCTCTTACCTCGAGCATCCTCCGCTTTCTCCGCGACGAGGGCGCGGAGAGGTTCTACCTCTCGAACAGGCACTATGACAAGGCCGAGGCTGCCGCCCGCGAGTTCGGCGGCACCGCGGTTGACTTCGCGGTGAGATCGGAGATACTGCCGAAGGCGGATGCCTGCATCGTTGCCGCGAGGGCGCCGCATTACCTGGTATGTCCCGGGGATCTCCCGGGAGACGGGCATCGGATCCTGATTTTTGATCTCTCGGTGCCGAGGAATGTCGATCCTGCCGTCAGCAGCGTAAGCGGGGTGAGGCTCCTTGATCTCGAGGATATCGAGAAGGCGGCCTCCGACAATGAGAAGAGCCGTGAGGAGGCCGCGATGAAGGCCGAGGACATCATCGAGGACGAGCTGCAAAAGCTCAGGAAATGGGAAGAGCACTCCCAGGCCGCCGCCGCGTAGGGTGCCCTCATCCTCCTCACCGCGCTCCGGGAGCGGAGGCGGGCAGATTCATGAAATTCGGAGAAGAAAATGTCGCTTAATCACACGAGATCGCACGAGCTTGATCTTGAGGCCAGAAAATACCTTGTAGGCGGGGTTGACAGCCCGGTGAGGGCATTCAGGGCAGTCGGCTCCGGGCCCATCATCGCAAAATCCGGGAACGGCGGGTACATCACGGACGAGGACGGCAACAGCTACCTCGACTTCTGCCTCTCGTGGGGCGTATTCATCCTCGGGCACCGCTTCCCCTCCGTTGTGAAGGCTGCGTCAGACGCTCTCTCTGACGGCTCGAGCTTCGGACTTACCTCCCGCTTCGAGGCGGAGCTTGCCTCAAGGATCATCAGGGCAGTCCCCGGAGCGGAGAAGGTGAGGTTCGTGAACTCCGGCACCGAGGCGGTGATGTCAGCGCTCCGCCTCGCGCGCGGATATACCGGGAAGGACTATGTCATCAAGTTCGACGGCTGCTACCACGGGCACTCCGACAGCCTTCTCGTGAACGCTGGCTCCGGCGTGTCGACGCTGAACCTCACCTCGTCCGCAGGGATCCCGGCGGCCTTTACCGGCTACACGCTCTCGATCCCCTTCAATGACCGGAAGATCCTGAGGGAGACAGTTGAGAAGTACAGCGGGAAGCTCGCGGCGGTGGTCCTTGAGCCGGTTCCCGCCAACATGGGCGTAATCAGGCCGGATCCGGAGTTCCTCAAAGACGTCATTGAGCTTACCCACAAGGCCGGGGGCCTTGTCATCTTCGACGAGGTGATAACCGGCTTCAGGTTCAGCGAGTATTCGGCGCAGGGACATTACGGGCTGAGGCCGGATCTCACCACGCTCGGCAAGATCGTGGGCGGCGGCTTCCCCGCCGCGGCATTCTGCGGCCCAGCGGAAATCATGAGCCTTCTCGCGCCCGAGGGCCCTGTCTACCAGGCAGGAACGCTCTCCGGCAACCCGGTAGCCATGAGGGCAGGCATCGCGACGCTTGACGAGCTGCTCTCAGGCCGGGTCTACAGGGTGCTTGAGGAAAAGGCGGAGAAGTTCTTCGCGCTTCTTGAGAGGAGCATCGAGGGCTTCCCGGTAAGCCTCTCGAGAAACGGCTTCATGTTCACGCTTTTCTTCAGGAAGGGCGTGCCTTCATGCTACAGCGAGGTTAAGGAGTGCGACTTTGAGGCGTTCGCAGCCTGGTTCCGCTTCATGCTAGACCACGGCTTCTATGTCTCCCCTTCGCAGTTCGAGACCGATTTCCTCTCAATAGCGCATGATGACGATAAGCTCGCGGAGATGGCGGAGACCACCGGGGAGTTCCTGAGAGGCTACTACGGGGCCTGAGAGGCCTAACGGCCGGGCGGTGATGATGCCCGGCCTTCCTGCATACCGGAATGGTGTTCAGAATCAGCGGAGCCTGCCCGCCAGAGTGAGGATTTCAGAGGTTTCCATAGGGGATGCGGGGCTTACGGAGTAGGAATAGTCTCCCTCATGCCATGCTGCAAGCGACCATGAGATGCCGTCATTGCCCTTAAGGGTGACGGTCCGGCCTGCTGAGTCCTTTTTCTCTTCCTTTAGCTTATATTCGCTGTAGTCCCCGGAGACGTCATCCGGGCCGGAGCCTTTCCTCACCCGGTAAAGCTCGTTTCCGTCCTTCTCGCAGATGATCTCGGCAAGGCTTCCCTTTATAACCCTGATGATGCTGTGTCCATCGCACTTCCCGTCAAAGCTTACGGGAAAACCGGCAAGCTCTGCGGCGCCTTTGAGGTCGGAAACCTCGGTGAATGGATCGGGCATGCCGTCAAAGGACGGCTCAGCCGCGTCAGTATTGCCTGACACCGCGCATCCTGAAACGATCATGGCTGATACTGCGCACGCTGCCTGCAGCGGGAATGATTTTCTCATGGCGTGTACTCCTCACATCTCATAGCAGAAGTGCCCGGCGCCGCCAAGGCGCAGGACTCTACTGATTCTATCACCGCTTTCCTTAAGCATGACTGCATGTGCGAAAAAACTCCGCCGCGGGTATACTTTGCGGGAATCTCAAAGAGGCATTTATGAAGATTGATGATAATGTACAGGGGATAGCTGAGGCGCTCGCCTCGCTTGACGGCACCATGGCAGTGGTACTCGGCGGATCAAGGGCACAGGGGCTTGATGATGCGGACTCTGACTATGATCTCTACGTCTACCACGAGGGCGAGGCGTCTGACGAGAGAAGGCGCGAGATCCTGCAGCCCTTCGTCACGGGCGCCGAGATCGGAAACCGCTTCTGGGAGACCGAGGATGACTGCGTGATGAGAAGCGGCGTGCCTCTCGACATCATCTACCGTGACGTGAAGGGCACGGAGGAGAGCCTCCGGAGGACGGTGACTGAGGGCATCCCCTCGGCAGGATACACGACCTGCATCTGGCACAATGTCATCTCAAGCAGGATCCTCTGCGATCAGACCGGCTGGTTCAGGGAGCTGCAGATGCACTACAGCGTGCCGTATCCCGACACTCTCAGAAAGAACATCATCAGCCACAACCGGGTGCTCCTCTCCGGCTCCCTCGCCTCATACGACCGTCAGATTGAGAAGGCCGAGAAAAGGCGCGACATAGTGAGCATCAACCACCGCACCGCCGCATTCCTCGCGAGCTACTTCGACATCATCTTCGCCATGAACAGGATAACGCACCCCGGCGAGAAGCGCCTCGTCACTTACTGCCTTCAGAACTGTCCTGCGCTCCCAGATGATTTTGAGAATAATATAAAATCGCTCACAGGCTCATCCGGAGAAAAGGCGGAGACAGTTTCCCGCATGATCCGCCTTCTTGATGAGGCGCTGGTGCGCTCCCTCTAGGTTTTGATTTTCAGGAGAACAGAATGTTCAGAAAAGGACTCATTGCTGCGGCTCTTGTCACCGCGGCCCTTCTTTCAGTTTCGCAGACGGCCGAGGCGAGAAAGAACAAAGATTCTGACAGGGCGGCGGAAAGCAGCCAGACCGAGAGGAATTTCATGGGAGCGAAGAGGCAGCTCACCAGGTTCTATTTCGAGCACAGGAATGATCCGGAGGCCGTGACCTTCTACTGCGGCTGCCGGATCAACTACGAGGGAACCGCCCGCAAGAACCGGGTGAAGATGTCGGGACCCGACTGGAAATCCTGCGGATACAGGTCAAGAAGCAACACTGACAGGGCCGAGCGCATCGAGTGGGAGCACATCATGCCCGCGCACCAGTTCGGCAGCGCCATGAAGAGCCACTGCTGGCAGAACGGCGGCAGGAAGAACTGCGAGAAGACCGATCCCTACTTCATGAGCGTCGAGGCTGACATGCACAACCTCGTTCCCTCGGTCGGAGAGGTGAACGGCGACCGGAGCAACTTCCGCTACGATGATCTGGGCCTCGAGCCCTCGCAGTACGGGCAGTGCGAGATGGTCGTCGACTTCGAGCACAAGGCCGCGCAGCCCCCGAAGGCCAGGAGGGGCGTCATCGCGAGGACCTACCTTTACATGGCTGACCGCTACGGGATAAAGCTCAATAAGAACCAGCAGAGGCTCTTCGAGGCCTGGAACAGGCAGTATCCGGTCTCGGAGTGGGAGTGCACCAGGAACAGCTGGATAAAGAAGGTGCAGGGCAACGGCAACAAATTCGTCGAGCCGTTCTGCAGGTAAAGGACACTGGGTACAGACATGGCAAGAACCATCCTCGGATTTGATTTCGGCACGAAGAGCATCGGCGCCGCCGTGGGGCAGGATCTTACTGGCACTGCCTCTCCGCTCGCGGCGCTCCGTGCCCGTGACGGCATCCCTGACTGGAACGAGGTCGGAAAGCTTTTCTCCGAATGGAAGCCTGATCTTGTCGTGGTGGGGCTTCCCCTCAATATGGACGGCACAGAGCAGCTCATGACCTTCCGCGCGAGGAAGTTCGGAAACCGCCTGCGTGAGAGGTTCAGAACAGAGGTGAAATTTCAGGACGAGAGGCTGACCACCAAATCGACAAGGGAGGAACTCTTTGCAGCGGGCGGCGCCTCAAGGCTGGAGAAGGGCAGGGTGGACAGCTGCTCCGCGGTGCTCATTCTTGAGGAGTGGATGGAGGAGAATCCTGCCTGAGCAGGAGTCAGGAATTTTATGGAAGAGAAACAGTGGAAGGAGACGCCGGCCTCTGACGGGTCAGGGAAGAAGTCCTGGAACATGAAGGTCGTCATGCACTGCCCGAAGTGCGGCGGGACGAAGCTCGGGCTCAAGGGGCATCACCTCATGAGGCGCGCGCCGGAGGACGGCGACACCCTGGTGTGCCTTGAGTGCGGTGCGGAAAGCGACTACAAAACCCTCAAGGACCGCGCAATCGAGGACGCGGTCAAAAATTTCATGCGGGAGCAGGGCAAGGGGCTCGTCACTCCGGAGAGCTGACCGGCTTCGGGGATACGGCAGCCTTCCTGCTGAACATCCCCCAGAGACGCTTCTTGAGCGTCATCGGATCATCGGAGACCTCACGGCAGCCGGCCTTAACGAGCTCGCTCAGTATTGCCTCCCTGTCGGTGCCTTCGGTCTCCGTTAGGGTTATAAGTCCTGTCGTGCAGTCTGCAGTCGCCGAGACGACACCCGGAACCCTGAGCAGGCTGCGCACGATCTCGGCCGCGCCTGCCTGGTTTCTGATACCGGCAACCTTCACGGTGTCACACTTGAAGAAGGCCTTCACTGACTCGTTCCTGAGCTGTGCGGCGATCCCCGCGAATGGGTTGCCGCGGTCTGCCCTGACTGTTACAGTGCCGTCATCGGCCACCTTTGGGTGGGACGCGCCGCTGTTGAGGAGTATGACGGAGGTTCTCCTGAAGTCTTCCCTGCCGCCCTTTACCTTGAATGTGAATTCAGCCATAAGGGTCCTCCGCGATTTCATCCGCACTGATTTTAACAGCGGGATCTCACCGTTTCAACGGTTCATTTTTCCCCTGAAAGACTATTTGCATTGAGCCTGTGCCGGAGCTTCTTAATGCCCGGGAAAACGGCACTTTGTAAAGACGGCAGCCCGTTGGTTTCCGGAGAGGTACTTTCGTGTATTAAGGATGCTTCGGTTTATCAGTTGCAAAACTTGCTGAGGGAGTTGCAAAAAAATATGAAAAAGTTGCAAAACAGCTTAAAAAGTTGCGTTAATGCGTTTTTTAGTTGCGAAAATGTATTAAAAGTTGCAAAATTGCTGTTTTAGTTGCAAAATTAACTAAAATTTAAAAAGTATCTTTGCAAATACGCAAAACGGAGAGCCTTTATGCAGGAACAGGAACTTCTGAATCTGATCAGCAATCTGAAAATAAGAAAGACCGAGAGTCAGAGTGTAGAGCTGAAGTCAGCAGAAAAAGGCTTTCCCGGCCGGATATACGATACTCTTTCCTCATTCTCAAATCAGGATAACGGCGGCATACTGATATTCGGGATCCAGGAAAAGCCCGGGTTTAATGTCGTTGGTGTTTATGATGCAGGCGAAGTGCAGACAAGGATAATGGAAGCCTGCCAGCAGATGGAGCCGCAGGTCAGGGCGGAGATCACTATGTGCCGCATTGATGGAAAAACAGTAGTTGCGGCTGAAATTCCCGGGGTTGATGTATCAAGGCGGCCGGTGTACTACAGAGGCGCCGGCATAATGAAAGGTTCGTATATACGTGTAGGAGACGGTGATCTTCCTATGACTGCATATGAAATATACTCATATGAGGCATACAGGAATCATACTGAAGACGATTTGCGGACAGTTTCCAGATCAGACAAGGATACGCTCGACCAGGAGCGGATCAGCCGGTATCTGCAGAATATAAAGTCAGAGAGGAAAAAACTGTCAGAAATTCCGGATGAAACCATTCTGGAACTTGCCGGCGTGACCAGAGGCGGTCTATACACTCTGGCCGGGATCCTGACATTCTCGATGCTCCCTGAGATATATTTCCCGCAGCTGTGCATAACAGCTGTATCGGTTCCCGGACTGAAGATAGGCGATCAGACTGATGACGGCATGCGCTTCCTTGATAACAGAAGGATAGTAGGAACTATACCTGATATGGTTGATGAAGCTGTTGAGTTTGTAAGAAAGAACAGCCGTGTCAGTACGGTGATAGACGGCAACGGGCAGCGCAGGGACAGGACTGAATACCCGCTCAGGGCTGTCAGGGAGGCTGTAGTGAATGCCCTGGTACACAGGGATTACAGCCTGTATACGCAGAACACGCCTGTCAGCATAGAGATGTACCGAGACCGCATTGTATTCCGCAGCCCGGGAACGCTTTTCGGAAGAGCCACTGTTGATATGCTGGGGAAGGGCCGTCCAGAGGCCAGGAACGCAGCGCTGATCAATATGCTGGAAATCCTGCATGTGACAGAAAACAGATATTCGGGAATTCCGACAATGTACCACGATCTTCATGAACAGGGACTTCCTGACCCGGAGTTTGAGGTGTCAAGAGGTGATTTTGTCGTGACATTCCGCAACGGCATATTCAGTGAGAACGCTGCGGCAGACCGAACAGATATGGAAAAATCCATCAAAGAGTACTGCAGGGTTCCGAGAAGCAGGAAAGAGCTTATTGCCTTTACCGGTCTGTCACAATACTACATGAACAGAAAGTATCTGGAGCCGATGCTCGAACGCGGAGTCCTGAAACTCACGATTCCTGACAAGCCCAGAAGTTCCAGGCAGAAATTTGTTGCGTGCTGATGGCGGAACAGACCATGTACCTGGCTTTGTGGATAACAAATGACTGGCAGTAATGTTTTTTTATTAAAAAAAGCCCCAGTGAAGGGGCTGAAGTGAAACAGAACAGGAGGGAACGCTCCCTTTGTCCGGTTCTGATTCGGGCGCAGCCGGAAGTCTTTATAGTAGGACCGTGAGTCCTCTTCAGCAGCACATGGACGCCGCGCTTCATTCCGGACCGTGAGGTCAGGAAATCAGCAGGATATTCAGGATATCCGCGTACGTCTTAAGGCGCCGCATGCGGAGGCAGTCCTTATAAACGGAACAGGGCCGTGCTTCCGGTACGTCTTGGATCCGCAGTGCGGATCCGCTCCATGGCAGTCGTCATGGAGGTGGATCGATGTCCAGTGAGAGCATGTTATCCTGCGGCACTTTCCGTTATCCCCGGCAAAAATGCCGGAAAGCGCGGCTTTTCTGCGATCATGTGTGAATTCTGCTCCAGGGGAACATCAGCGCATCTGCTTTTTGTAGGATATTTGAGTATAAGTCTGTAGGATATTTGCCATATATTAATAGGCAGATTTGAGATTATCATGTGGGATCAGCCTGTAAGACTTTTTGCAATTCATTGATTTTACAGTGTTTTTCTCTCTGTTTCTGACAATTTTCAGGCTTTTGTATTTTTCAGGGCGGTTGCATTGACTTCAAACGGCTGTAATATATCAATACCGGCATTTGAGCCATGGATGTGGCAGGGCTGCACGGACGCGGCCTTTACTTCCCAGGGACGGGATTGAGCGCAAGATGCGCGGTGCCGGCGGTTTCGAGAGGCGGAAGCGGCTTTGCTGCTCCCGCCTTCTTCTTTTTAAATTGTTCAGTCAGTCGCAGTATGGAAAGCCGTAGCAGGCAGGGTCCTGCTGCTCCGCCCGATCCTTGCAGATGGTCTGATCCGGAGCCTGAGCGGAGACCGGGTTATGCCGTATATATCAGTTATCCGGTTTCTTCTGAGTTTTTCAAAGCCATGTACTAGAAACTGCCGTAAATTTTATAAAATATTGCTAATTCAACAAGTTATGTAAATTAATCGATTTATAGAACTCTTTCAAACCAGTACAATGTACTAACCATCAGTTTCACTCAAGACAGCCTGCAGACTTCCGCTGCTCAAATCAGAGCTGCCGCATGCCAGCGCAGGCTGCCGCTAAAAATCCGGATGTTTTCGTATGAAACAGCGCCGGAATCATTCTTGGTTTTAATTGCTTTCAGCTCGTCCTCGGACGACTTCTTACAGCGATGGCACTTGAAGATGTTTCAGGAAAATCTGAAGCGTCATTTCTAGTACATAACTGTAAAACTGAAAGGTTTCTGCCTGCCGTTTTTCCCGCGGATGATGGAATTTCCAGCCGTTGCTGGCAGCCTGTTCACTCCTAACAGCTGTCTGACAGGAAAAAGCGTTATCTTCCTGTGTTTTGTTTTAAAAATGTGATATTGGTCAAGATATATTTCAACAATGCCTGTTTTTCAGTCACCATTGCATATAAAAAGTACATGTACTGGGGTACGTACCCTGACTGCCGAGCCTTTTGCAGTGAGGATGCCTTGGACTTGCTCTTAACAACTTGGTCCTTCGATAGTAGTATGAAAAAATCATCCGGTTTCACACTCATTGAATTAATGATCGTCATCGCAATCATCGGCATCCTCGCCGCAATTGCACTTCCAGCTTACGCAAATTACACCGCCAGGGCAAAATTCACAGAAGTCATGACTGCCGCAGGTCCCCTCAAGCTTCAGGTCGAGCTCTGCTATGTTGATTTAGGTTCGCTCAGGGACTGTTCTGAGGTTATGAGAGGCGGCGGTTATTATGATAGCACCCCCGGTCAGGGCAACGGCTGGAATATTGCCAGGGCTGTAAATGATGTCTCCTCCAAATACGTTAAAAAGGCCTCTGTCTGGAACGGAACAATTGAGATCCAGTCCCAGAACATAAAGGTCGGCAGCGGCTATGGCACGCTTGGAGCCGGAACTGATGTAAAGCTTGTCCCGTATCCTGCCCAGAAGGCTGACAGCTCGGGCGGCTGGGTTGATCAGGCGTATGAGGGACAGGGCGCGCTCAACTGGAAGATTGACCCTGATTCCGTATGCAAGAAGCTTGATGTCTGCTGATTTATTTCAGTTCTCAGAGAGAGCCCGGCTGATGCCGGGCTTTTTCTTATGTGCACTCCCGTCCTGAGCATTTCCAGGAATGATGCCTTCCTTCTCGGAAATCGGTTCCTGTCCTGAAATTTCCCGCATTCTCATATATCATAGGCACAGTGCGTCCGGATTTTTTATCATTCCGCAAGAACTGACAATTCCCGGACAAATCCTGATTTTCAGCTGCCGCACCGGCGGCAGATCAAGTTCCGTTATGGAGGATTGAAAAGTGACAGAAGAGAACAAGGTTGTTGATCCTGCTAAAGAGGTAGCTCCGTTCGATCCGTGCAACCGTCCGAAGCCCCGCCCTACTACTGTATGCTGCCCTGAGGAAAAGGGTGTGTTCGGCTTTGTATGGCGCATCGTCAAGTATTTCTTCTGATAAGCCCCTGTCTGCCGTCAGGCGGCAGTAAAGCAAAGCGCGCGCCGGATGTCCTCTGAGAGGGACTCCGGCGCGCTGTGTTTCAGGTCCCGGTCAGATATTTCTTCAGCAAGCCCCAGAAGCCTATCAGCCGACACGCCATTTCCTGAAGCTTCCCCATTTAGTTTCAGCTCTGACCTCATCTCGTCAGCCGCGACGAAGAGTGCGAGATCTGAGGTTATCCCGCCCTGGAAGAACGGCTCCCTGAACGACGCGGTGTAATCCGAAGTGCTTTTCATGTCAGCGCGCAGCACCCCGTCAAGAATCGTGCAGCCTGCACCGCTTCCGGGTCTCCCGAGAAGCATCCTTATCACCTCGGGCATGTCAGCGCCTTTCTCGGCGAGGGCATCACGTATGGAAGTAGGGAACCTTGTCCCCGCGATGGCCGGGAGGATCCGGTCATGGCTCCCGTGCCTGTTCCTTCTCCAGCGGAGAAAATACGGCCGGTATCCGATGCGCGCAGAGAAACAGAGCGGCGTCTCGGTGAAGGCGTTCCTCCGGCTTTTCCCGGATGAGTCAGTCACTACTGTGTCGGTCAGCGGCTTTCCCGCGTCATGGGTCAGGGCGGCGATGGCCCCGGCAAAGAGCATCGGACATTGCAGCACCCCGCCCATGTCAGAGAGGAATATCTTCGCGCACTCAAGGGAGTGCCTGAGGAGTCCTCCGGCCTCGAAGTGATGGCACGAGGAGGAGGCGGGGAGAAGATGGAACCAGGACACGGCCCATCTGATCCTCTCCATCATCAGTTCCCGGAAGTCAGGAGGCGTGAGATCCAGGATCTCATCAGAAAGAGGAGACAGCCAGGCAAGGAGCGCCTCCTCAGACACCGGCGGGTACCCGCGGAACTTCCCGGGGTAGCGGGGCAGATCAGACACTTTCGGTCCTGATCTCCGCAGAGACGGAGAGTCCGGCCGCGATGAATATGGCAGCGGCGGAGAGCACGAGCTCCGACGGTGTCTCCGCATGAGGCCTCACGAGCATGTAAGCGAGCACGGCAGCCGAAAGGGCAAGCGTGATTCCGGCGATGAACCTCGCGCCCGGCCTCGGCGGGATGAACGAGGTCCTCCTTGCCGTCGAGACGGCAAGCCCTGCGAGAAGCGCCGCGGCAAAGACCGTGATGAGGTGGAGGAGGCACTTTCTGAGGATCAGGAGCCTGATGACGGCAAGCGAGGCAAGGGCGCGGTATTTCCCCGAGATGAAGCTTCTGCCGCTTCTCTCCCCTGTCCGTGCCTTTCCCTTTCCATGTTCTTCGGAGGCTTTTCCAGTGCCGCTTCCGGCTGCGTTTCCGAACCCGAGCTCTGCGGAATGCCGGAGTGACTCTCCCTGAGTCCTGTCATAAAGAGCCTGCATGATGCGCTCCGCCTCCCCCGCTGTTTGAGGGGCGAAGCGCGCGGCCATGAGATACGAGAGCTCTGCCTCCGCCGCCTTCCGGTAGGCGGATTCGTCAGCTGATGCGGCGATGATGAAAGCCGCTGCTGACGCCACTGCAGCGGCAAGGATGAGGGGGAGGTTTTTCATCGTGCTTTCTCCTTTCCGTCTCCGGCCGGACGGGGGTTATTTCCCTTTATGATCCCAGCGCTTTCCTTTTCAGCGCCGTCACCAGCAAGGAGCGGAAAGCGGCCCTTCACCAGCATCCCGCCCGAGATCCTCGCGTAGTATTCGAAGTTGGGGAGCGAGCCGAGCGATGCAGGCGGCACGGCAGGCTCCCTGGTCTCCTGCAGCCCCGTGCTCTCCGAGCCGGACATGGTGAGCGGGCTCTCGGAGCTCGTCTGCGAGCTCTCCGACTCAGACGGCACCAGCACCGACACCTCGGGAAGCGTGTCCGTGAAGAACTTCTGCGTCTCCGCGTCAGTGACCCTGAGACTGATGATGTTGTTGAGGTTGCCGAGCACCTGCCCCGCCTTTGCGGCAGAGCCGAGCCTGGCCTCAAGATCGTGGACGGTCTGCGTGGCGGCGAAGCACCGGATCCCGGCGCCGCGCCCCTTGTTGAGGAGCTGTATGAACGGCTCGTTGATTACCTCCGCGGTCTCGTCGACAAATAGGCTGATGGTGCATGGCTTTTTCCCTGAGTAGTTGTAGATTTCCCCGGCGATGGCGGTAAGGTCAGCAAGGAGCAGTGATCCGAAGCAGGCTGAGGCCATGGAGTCAGTGAGCGAGTCAAGCCCGAAATAGAGCACCCTGCCCCCGCGCGACGCAGAGGAGAGGCTGAGGATTTCACGGTCATCTGATAGATCCGAGTAGTCCGGGCTTATGAGCCCGCCGAGCTCTCCAGCGGTGAGGATGGTGAGGACCGGCCGGAGCGATGCGGTCATCTTCTCGAAATGCACCGGATCGCGCGTGAGGACCGAGTAGAGGTTTATTGCCTCTTCCCTCCCCCGGAGCCCCTTGAATGCCGGGTTCTTCTTTATGACTGAGAAGATGAGCGAGATGTCAGGTGCCTTTCTTGACTGTTTCTGGCCTGACTGCATCGCCGGAGCGCTCAGGGGAACATGCGCGTCGAGCGAGAGACGCTCAGCGAGATCGAGGAAGAGCCTGGTGCGGTCATCCTCAGAGACGATGAGATCACGCACCCTTTTGAGCGTGGGGCGCTCTCCTGAGGCAAGGAGCGCCTCGATCACGAGATCAAGCGCCTCCTCGCAATAGTTCTTGAACGCCGGGTTGTTTCCAGCCGGGATGAGCGAGGCGATTCTTGAGGCAATCTCCGTGCTCCTGCTGAAGTCCTCGAGCGGATTGATCCTGAACGACTCGCGGGGAAACCCCGGATGGAAGAAGGCAAAGCGCCCGGGCTCTCCGATGAGCTCCGTCACCTCCCGCGCGTGGTCGCGGAGTTCCCTGTCGCCCTTGGGGTCGATGATGATGACCGTGTCGCCGGAGACGATGGCCTGGGTGATGAGGAGCTCGAAGAACCTCGTCTTGCCGGCTCCGGTCGTCCCGAGAATGAGCGTATGCCCGGAGGTGTGTGAGAAGGGGAGGAAGATGTTCCTCTCGTCCGTCTCCACGCCGTGGAGGTAAGGCGCGCCGAAGCTGTTCCTGATCCTCCGCCCGAGCCCGGAGCGCTCTATGGTCATGATCCTCTCGGTGTGGACCGCCTTCCACTCGAAGCCAGTCCCGAGCCAGAGCTGCGCAGGGTTCGAGCGCATCAGGCCGATGAGCTCCCTGATCTTTATGAATGATAGTCTCCGCCCTCTGATGGCACGCCGCTCGCGCGCCCGTTTCCAGGCAAAAGGGAAGATGCAGGCCGCGGCTGCGGCAGACGCCGCGGACATGATTTTGCCCGCGCCGTCAGGGAGAAGCCCCGCTCCGAGCGAGAATGAGGTCTCCGCAAACACCGCCGCGGCGTCAAGCCAGAGGACGGCAGGGAGGCTGAATGACCAGATGTTCTTAAGATGCCTCATCCCCTGCCTCCTCTCCCTGGGCATCAGCAGTGCCCTCTGCTCCTTCGTCCCTGCTTCTGACCTCAGGGAAGTCCGCGTCAAGCGGCTCTGTATTTCCGGTTCCCTGGGGCAGCTCTGTGAGCTCGACCATCCTGAGCCTCACCCCGTAGCCGCGGAGCACAGAGGGAACAGCATAGATTACGGCGCCATCCCCCTGCTGCCTCACGAGCCCCTTCTGAAGGAGCCTCGCTGCAAGATCGTCCTCATCCTTCCCGCACCAGCCCGCGGGGAGCGCTCCGCTCCGGATCATGGCAGAGGCGGTCTCGAAGAGGCCGGCGAAGGAAAGGAACGCGGCAGGCTCTCTGTCATCCTTCCGTCTCAGTATCCAGAGCCTCGCGCCGTTCCTGTTCACGCCGCGGCTTCCGGCAAATTCCGCAACAAGGGCTGCAAACTTCATTGAGTCCGGTATTGTCCCGGTCTGATCCGCTCCTCCGCCGCTGAGCACGGTATCCTTCAGCACCGCGAAGCGCGATGCCTCGGCTGCGGCTTTCCTGATGAGAGGCTCCGCGCCGTCCGAGGGCTCCCGGCGTGAGCTGATCCCCGGGATGGCCGAGGGGAGCGAGAAGCCGCAGCTGCTGAGATATCCCTCGGCGGCCGGGGTGAGGACAAAGCTCATGAGTCCCTCGGCAGCCTCGGCGCCGTCTGATCTGCAGACTGATGGGAAAGAGGCGCGGTATTCCCTGAGACCGTTCTTGAGGCACCACTCATGGAGGGGCAGGGCAAAGGGATCCCAGCAGAGCGCCCCGTCTGCGCTTTCAACCGAGGTTTTGGAGGTGAGGCTCTGGAGCGCCCCGGCAAGGGATGCGAACATGCCGGCCGCGGTGAACCGCCTCTGCTCCTCGGCACGTTCGCCCGGATCCGCTGTCTGGCTGAAGACATAGCCCCTGAGAAGCCTTGCCGTGAGGAACGCTCCCTCGAGCGCGAAGCGGAAGAGCCCTCCCTGCCCGGTGTGGTGGAGCGGGTCACCTGAAGGGAGGAGCCCGGTGCACGATGCGGCGCGGATGAGCACCGGAGTGATGATGTCCCTGAATGTCTCATCGCTGAAGCCTGCCTCTCTCCGGATTTTCCCGAGAAGGACGCCCTGGGATCTCACGATGTCACCGGGATCAGCGTCCGGTATAAGTCCTCCGCTGTCGGGTGTGCGCCGGCCTGAGGGCTGGGCGTCGCCTGTTTCCTGTGCCGCTCTCTCCGGAATGAGCGCAGGGTTAAGATCGCGCCGCATTATCGAGAGCTGATCCCTTTCCCCTGTCAGGAGGATGAAGGGATCCAGCTTTTTCAGTAGGGTGAGTTTCATCTGCTGCCTCCTTTATGCTCCGGCGATTATCCTGGGCACGGACAGGCTTTTTCCCCTGAAAACTTCCTTTTTCTGGTGTTTTTCCGGTGCTGAATTAGAATAGAAAGTGAAAAGGAGGATAAAAATGTCAATAAGCACGCAAAGCGCGGCGCTGATCCTGACTATCCCGTTCATCGGGACCACGCTTGGATCAGCCTGCGTATTTCTGATGAAGGGCGAGCTCAGCAGGCGCCTCGAGCATTTCCTGCTGGGGTTTGCCTCGGGAGTGATGACGGCCGCTGCGGTCTGGTCGCTTCTTCTCCCGTCTATCGATCAGTCAGCCGCCGAGGGCATGGGGAAGCTTGCCGCCATTCCGGCGGCAATAGGAGTGGCTGCCGGAATGCTCGCGCTCCTCGGGCTCGACAACCTCATACCGCACCTGCACCTCAACTCGGAGAGCCCCGAGGGCGTCCATTCCGAGCTGAGCAGGAAGGCGATGCTCTGCCTCGCGGTGACCATCCATAACATCCCAGAGGGAATGGCGCCGGGCATCCTCATCGCGGGACTCATGACGGGGAGCGACGGCATGACCATCGGGGCTGCCTTAACCCTCGCCATAGGCCTTGCCATCCAGAATTTCCCCGAGGGCGCTGTCATCTCCATGCCCCTTGCGGGCGGAGGCACCGGAAAGCTCAGGGCATTTGTCCTGGGGACCCTTTCCGGGGCTGTTGAGCCGCTTGCCGGGATCCTCACCGTCTTCTTCGCGGCGTCATTCGTCTCGATGATGCCGTTATTCCTCTCGTTCGCGGCAGGCGCGATGCTCTATGTGGTGGTTGAGGAGCTTATCCCCGAGGCAAGCGGCAATGACGGCTCTGACTTCGGGACGACCGGCTTCGGCTTCGGCTTCATCCTCATGATGATCCTTGACAAGGTGTTCGGCTGATTTAAAAAGAAAGGAGGCCCCGGAGGGCCTCCCCTGAAGACTCGCGGAAAACCCGCGGCTCCTACACCTTGACTGCCACTGAGACGGAGAAGATGCCGTTCACGTCGCAGAGCTGGTCGGTCTTCTCGAACCCGGACATATTTACGAGCGCATCGAGCTCGGCCTGGCTTCTGTTCCTGACATTGAACTCGTTCGAGTCGAAGATCGCGCAGAACTTGCCGGGGTTGGGCGACCACGGGTGGTTGGTGTAGACAAGGTATCCGCCCTGCTCCATGCAGCTCGCGATGGAGCGGAGCGCGAGCAGCACGTCGTCATTCCTCGGGCTGGTCTCGAATATCCAGCCGGCGAGCACCACGGTGAACTTCGTTTCGAAATTGTAGGATGAGGGCTCGAACGGGTTTGCCTGCTTGAACTCAGCATGGAACATCTGGTTTCTCATCCTGATGGCGTTTATGCCGTCCTGCACGTTGACCGCGCTCGGATCGCGCAGGGTGATAGAGTCGTAACGCTTGAGGCGCGCGATGGTGTCAAGGGTATGCCTGCCGTTGCCCGCGGCGATGTCGAGCAGGTTTATAGGGCGCTCCTGGTCGATTAGGTTCTTCGCGAGCATCTCGACAGCGGCGTAGAAATCCCCCTTGTTCTTGCGCCAGGCGGAGATGACGTCGTTCCGGAGGAACCTTCTGTCGAGCCATGCCCCGACCGGGTTCGATGTCCTTATCTTGTTGTCGGTGATGTAGAGCTCGGTCTCGTCATTGAGGATTCCGTTCTTTATGACCAGGTTAATCGCCGGTGAAATCTTCGGTCCGATTTTGTGCAGGAGCTTCTTCTTGAAATTGAACCATTTTGTATCGTAGCTCTTGATGTCGGACTTGAGCTGCCTGTACTGGTCCGAGCTGTTGCTCCAGCGGTCCATTCTCACGTAGTCAGGCTCGAACGGAGGAAGGACGTAGAGGTGATCGATGAACTCCCCGACCCTGATTGCGATGGTGCTTCTCTGGAGGGAGAAGAGCGGCTCGAGGAGGTTCGCGCCGAAGGAGTGGTACTCCTTCCTTACGGAGCCGAGGCCCGAGTAGAAAGCCCTGACCTTGTCAAGACCGAGGTACTTGTCGCCGTAGCCTGCGATGACCATGGTCGGTGCGAAGATGGAGCCGGCATCCCTCACCAGCCTCCCGACGCAGGCCTCGTAGTCCGATATGTATTTGACGGTGAGGGTTTTCTCGGCGATCTTGTCCTGGGCGAAGACGGACTTCATCGGCTCGTCGTCTGTCAGGTACTCGACAGGGCAGGTGGACTTCACTCCGTTCTTAGTGAGGAATCCGGGAAGCTTCAGCGCGTTCAGAGGCCATCCGCCGGTGCCGAAAGCCGGGGAGATGAGCACGAGTCCCCTGATCCTCGGGGCGAAGTCGTGGACCCAGGTGGCCGCAAGGACTGCACCGGTGCCCTCGCCTATCACGACGAAGCAGGACATGTCGATAGACTCCTTCGCTGAGATGATGCGCACGAGCATGTTGAGATCAGCGACGGAGGCGGTCAGGGTGTTCTTGTTAAGGATTTCCTTCGGCTGTTCCTCATTGTCCCTGTCCTTCTTCCACTTGGGCCTGTCATCCTCCTGGGTGATCTTTCCGCTCTGGCGGAGGCTCATCGCATAGACCGAGGAGCTGCGGATGTTCATGGCGGAGAGATCCGCCATGACCCTGCTGTAGGCATCGGCAGTCGAGTAGAGGCCGTGGATGAACACGACCGCGGTCTTGCGGCCGTCCTTTCTCTCGGTGATCTGTCTCCAGTGGATATACGGGATCTTGGTCTTGTCTATAGACGTGAAAACACCTGTTTCGTACCCCTTTGCATTTACTGATGCTGCTGGGCTGATAGGCATGTTTTATCCCCCCCCCTTCGGTTATTGTTCTAATCTCTTTGCGAGCGCTCCGGGCGTTCAGCAATCATGGGATTTTATTCCAAAGAATTTCCGAGGTATCTGACGCATGCCTTAAATTGTGAAGGGAATGGTATTTTTTTACACGGAGATGCGATTTTTCACAGGGCCATTAAAAAAGGCGGCACAAAGCCGCCTTTTCAAGAGATTCAGTCAGTCCGGCATGCTCAGTTCGGGAGTTTCTCGAGCGCGGCGATTCTCTTCTCAAGAGTCGGGTGGGTCGACATGAGCTCGGTGAAGGAGAAGCCGTCATTGATGCAGAGGCAGCCGGTGCCGTCAGGGCGCTGTTTCGGGGAAGGCCCTGCGCCGAGGGCGCGGAGGGCAGCGATCATGGGCGCCTTGCCGTATACCGCTGCGGATCCGGCATCGGCGCGGTACTCTCTCCACCTCGAGAACCACCTGACGACAATGGTGCCGAAGAGGCCGAAGACTATCTGGAGAACCGGCTGTATGACATAGTATCCGACTGCCGATCCGGCCCTGCCGTCCCTGTCGCCGCGTCCGGAGAGCATGCTGGCGACGAGGACGGAGAGCCAGAGCACGAAGGCATTTATGATGCCCTGGATGATTCCCATGGTGACCATGTCGCCGTTCGCCACATGGGAGAGCTCGTGGCCGAGAACAGCCTTGAGCTCGTTGCGGTCCATGCGCGAGAGAATTGCGGAGGAGACGGCAACGAGCGCGTCATCCCTGTTCCAGCCGGTCGCGAAGGCGTTGACCTCGGAGCTCTGCCAGATGCCGACCTCAGGCATCTTCACGCCCTTTTTGCCCGCAATGTACTTCACGGTCTCGACGAGCCATCTCTCGTCCTCATTGCGCGGGACCGCAATGGTCCTTACGCCGTAGCTCCTCTTGACCATCGGCTTCGAGAGCACGACGCTGATGGCAGATCCCATCATGCCGTAGACGAAGAAAAAGAGAAGCATTCCCCGGCTGCCGCCGATGTCTATGCCGAAGAGCTTCAGGACAAAGGGAATGATGAGATAGCAGAGAAACGTGCAGAGCGCGTTTACCAGGACGAAAAGCGCCAGGCGCTTGATGTGCTGAAACAGCATTTTTGATGCTCCCGTGATGAATAGAGGCCCCGGCAGGCGGGGCGGTGTCAGGCGTATTTAAGGACCTGTCTGATTTTAAACGTTTTTGGATTGGATGTGCGCAGCTGAGCTGACTGTCTGCAGCGTTGGCAGGGATACGGGCGGCGCTTCAGTCGTGATGCCGGTGATGGCGGTGATGATCATGCCCCTCCGCGCAGCCATATCCGCGGCGCGGAGGCTCCGGTGCAACGGTGCCTCCCTCAGGGCTGCGCGGCGGCGGGCAGGCCGCGTCATCAGTGCTCCAGGTCCTCTTCCCCCGGCTCTTCCCGTCAGAGTCGTACTCATATGACGGAGTGCACCCGTCACGCGTTCCGTCCCGGCTGAAGCCCTGGCTGTCGAAGTGGCGCTCGTAGTAGTCGATCGCCGCGTCGGAGTCGATGTCGATTATCTGATGCGCGGCGGCCCCGGCTGATGCAGCCGCAAGAAAAAGGGAGGCAGTGAAAAGGCAGGATGCCCCGAGACGCGAGAATGTTCCCTTTCCCATAACCCTGTCCTCCGTTTTTTTGTCAGCGCGATTCCTGATAGATGAGGTTATCGACGATGAAGTCCTTGACGAGCGACCTCTTGGCGTAGTCATTCACCGAGGCGGCGACCTTGTCGGACATCTTCTTGAAGAGCTCGTCCCGCTTGTTCTCGAAGTCCTCGGCGGTCGACTCGTTGAGAATCGAGATGAGGGTGTCGCGGATTACCGCATCATACTTCTTCACTGCGTCAACGTCAGCCGTGTCGGAGACAACAATCGAGGCACGGATCCTGACATGTCCGAGATGCCTCGGCGACGCGGTGTAGTTGGTCACAATCTCCGGCGCGAGCGGATAGTAGCTCACGACGGGGATCCCGAGCTTCGCCGCATCAGCGGCTGCCTTGTCCTCTGCGGCCTTCTCTGCGGCCTGGGCGGATAAGGCCATAAGCGCAATAAGCGCTGACGACATGAGTCCCGCGAATATCTTCTTTGGCATGTCTGCTCCTTTGTTGTCCCGGACGCACCTGTTCCCTGCCGTGAGGCGCTGGAATGCGATGTTCTGCGCCGCGCCGGCTGCCGGAATTTTGTCTGTCAGGTGAAACGGCAGTGAGTATGAATGACTGATTCAAAAAAAGTGCCATGAATTATAGATTATCAGGCTGTCTGTTGTATTTATGCAGATCAGATAATATGAAGTGACCCCACAGCTGTAGCATCGCGGATTCACCTGTATACTACTGAGTGTACTAAGGAAACGCTGAACAATTAGGGTGTTGTTCTGCGAAACCGATTAAAAACTCGCTACTCAAAAATTGCTGATGATT
>DEHC01000028.1:0-2047 GCA_002351705.1 Gammaproteobacteria bacterium UBA2810
TCTATTCAGCCTTCGTCTCAGCCTCCGGCTCAAGCGGGTTGAAGGCAGGCTTGTCCTTTACGGGCTCCGCGGGAGCCTTATCCGCGGGTGCGCCCTTTGCCGCATCCTCTCCCTCAGGCTTCTTCTCCGGGATGACTATGGCATTGGCGAGGTTTGCGGTAATGGAGCGGGTGTCGTGGTTGACGGCCGCGATGACGAGCTTCACGTCCATGCCGACCTCGAAGAGGACATTGCCGTCGAGGTACATCCTGCCCTCGTCGTAGACGCCCTTGAGCCTCGTGCGGTCAGCGCAGATGGTGCTTCCCGGCACGAACACAACGGCGCCGTTCTCGGCTAGGCGCGCGCGGAAGCCTGCGTAGTTCACGTCAAAGATGCTGCCTGTGAACTGCTCTCCGGTTCCGATGCTCTTCTCGAGGTAGTCGACATAGAGCCAGTCGCCGACGCCGCGCTCGGCGTAGCGGTTGGTCTTCTTCGCGAGGTTCATGCCTTCGAGAGTCGCCTCGTCCGGGAGGTTCGGCGCGCGGGAGCCGGTGATTATCGACTTGATGAGGCGGTGGTTCACCATGTCGCCGTACTTTCTTATCGGGCTGGTCCAGGTCGCGTAGCAGTCAAGGCCGAGCCCGAAGTGGGCGGCAGGGGTCTCCTGGATGACTGACGGGATCTGGAACTTTCTCAGCCTGAAGTCGACATAGAGGGTCTTCTGTCCCTCGATCCACTTCTTGAGCTCGATGAAGCCTTCCTTGGTCTGGAACTGCTCAATGGTCATCTCCGGGCCGCCGTTGTCGGTGATGACCTTCTTGATCTGCTCCATCTTGTTGTGGTCGAAGCCCTCGTGGATGTTGAAGATGCCCTTGCCGCACTTCTCGGCGAGGAACCTGCCGCAGCAGGCGTTAGCCGCGATCATGCACTCCTCGACGATCTTGTCGGCGGTCCTCCTGGTCTCGACGACGATCTCCTTGAGGGCTCCGTTCTCGTCGAGTACGAAGTCGTAGTCAGGGCGGTCCTTGAAGAGGACGGTATGGTCAGAGCGCCACTTCTTGCGGCATGCGGCGAACTCCCTGAGAAGCTTAAGCTGTGATGCTACTGCCTCGCCGGGTACAAAGTCAGGAGACGAGCCGTTCTCGAGATAGTCGGAGACCTCGGTGTAGACGAGCTTTCCCTGGGACTTGATTGTTCCGAGGAAGAACTCGGTTGCGGCCTCGTCGAGCTGTCCCTCCTTGTCCGCGTAGATGTTGCCGCAGAGCACCGGCCTTGCGATTCCCTCGCGGAGTGAGCAGATGTCGTCGGAGAGGATTCTCGGGATCATCGGAATGTTGCATCCCGGGAGGTATACCGTGAAGGCGCGCTTCGCAGCCTCTCGGTCGGTGGGGCTTCCCTCCTGGACGTAGGCGGTAGGATCGGCGATCGCGACCGTGAGCTTCCATTTGTCTCCGAGATCCTCGATATAGAGCGCGTCGTCCATGTCCTCGGTCTTCGCGGAGTCGATGGTGACGAAGGGCAGGGCAGTGAGATCAGTCCGGTCGAACTTCTCGTTGATGACCCACTCGCCCTGATCCGGAGGCGATGCAAGGGGCAGATCAAGCCCGCGGAGGGTGACGAGCCAGGGCACTCTCGGGTTGTCCGCCGAGGCGATGAACTCCTTGATGAGCGCCTCATGGTAGCCGTTCTTCGCGTTCATCGCGTGGGTGGTGAGCTCGCAGATGACCCAGTCGCCCTCCTTGAACTCGTGGAGCTTGATCTCGGGGGCGATCTTGGTCCTCATGTAGTCATGCATGTTGGGGTGATCGGGAACGACGTTGACGTAGTTCCTGACAATCCGGATCCTCGCGACGAACCTCTTGAGCGCAGGCTCGACGAGCTCGAGGGGGACGGCCTGGGTGCGCCCCTGTGCGTCGGTCCTCACGGCTGCCTTGATCTTGTCGCCGTGGAGGAGCTTCTTCATCGGAGCGGGCGGAATGAAGTAGGAGGTGCCGCCCTCGGACTCGAGGAAGCCGAAGCCGCGGTCCGGCGATGCCCTCACGGTTCCCGTGACCTGCGGAAGCCCGGT
>DEHC01000028.1:2126-20815 GCA_002351705.1 Gammaproteobacteria bacterium UBA2810
CCGGGGCCGTGCCTGTCCTGGCGGAAGCCCTGATGGCCGTCATGGCCGTGGGGCCTTCCCGGGGCTCTCTGGAACCTGTCCTGGCGGCCTCCCCTCGGGCTGCCGAACTCACGCTCGCGCCTCGGCTGGCGGTGGCGGCGGGGCTCGGCCTCATAGCCTGCATCCCCGTCCTCGTCATCAGCATCGCTGTCGTCTGCCTCAGGCTCTTCCGGCTCTGCAGGCGGCAGGCCCATGGCCTCCCTTCTTTTGACTGACTCATAGAACTCCTGCTTGAGCTTGGCGAGGATGGGATTGTCCATAACGTGAAAAACTCCAGTTAACTTCGGTTTACAGTATTCAAAAACAGAGCCGCATTGCGCGGCCCTGGTATCACTTTTCTATGCTTCTGCAAAAGGCGCATATAAACGGCGCACTCTTCGTCTCAGCGCCGTTATTCAGTCCGGGATTCAGACGCCCGGAGTCAGGATGGTCGGTTTGGGCTGTGATTCCTGGCCGGGATAGTCAAGATTATAATTCAAACCTCTTGACTCGTGGCGGAGCATCGCTGATTTTACAATAAGTTCCGCAACCTGCAAAAGGTTTCTGAGCTCGAGGAGGTTGTTGGAGACCCTGAAGTTCGAGTAGTACTCCTGGACCTCGTCCTTCAGGAGGTTGATCCTGTGCATGGCGCGCTCAAGGCGCTTGTTGGTGCGGACGATGCCGACATAGTCCCACATGAAGAGTCGGAGCTCGTGCCAGTTGTGCTGGATCATGACCTCCTCGTTGGAGTCGGTGACCTGTCCCTCGTCCCAGGGCTTGAACTTGGTGATGCCCTGCGCGTTCGGGAGCCTTGCGAGGATGTCCTTCGCGGCGGCAGCGCCGTATACGAGGCACTCGAGAATGGAGTTTGAGGCCATCCTGTTGGCGCCGTGGAGGCCGGTGTAGCTGGTCTCGCCGACAGCGTAGAGGTTGCTGATGTCGGTCTGGCCGCGGTTGTCGATCATGACGCCGCCGCAGGTGTAGTGGGCTGCGGGAACGACGGGGATCGGCTCCTTGGTGATGTCGATGCCGACCTTGATGCAGTGATCATAGATGGTCGGGAAGTGCTTCATGATGAAGTCGGCGGGCTTGTGGCTGATGTCGAGGTACATGCAGTCGGCGCCGAGCTTCTTCATCTCGAAGTCGATGGCCCTTGCCACAACGTCGCGGGGAGCGAGCTCGGCGCGCTTGTCGTGATCCGGCATGAACCTGGTCCCGTCAGGGCGCTTGAGGAGCGCGCCCTCTCCGCGGAGAGCCTCGGAGAGGAGGAAGTTGCGGTCATCCTTGTTGTAGAGGGTGGTCGGATGGAACTGGTTGAACTCCATGTTGGCTATGCGGCAGCCTGCGCGCCAGGCCATGGCGATGCCGTCGCCTGAGGAGATGTCGGTGTTGGTGGTGTACTGGTAGACCTTGGAGGCGCCGCCGGTGCAGAGCGCTACGAACTTGGCGTAGAAGTTCTCGACGCGGCCGGTCTTGCAGTTGAGGACATAGGCGCCGAGGACGCGGTTCCCGGAGAGGCCGAGCTTCTTGGTGGTGACGAGGTCAATCGCGTTGAACTCCTCCCAGACAGTGATCTGCGGGTGGGTCTTCGCGCGGCTTATAAGGGTGTCGGAGACTGCCTTGCCGGTTGCGTCTGCGGCGTGGAAGATTCTCCTGTGGCTGTGGCCGCCCTCGCGGGTGAGGTGGTACTCGTCGCGGCCGTTCTTCGCTGCGTCCTCATCCTTGTCGAAGGGAACTCCCTCGGTGATGAGCCAGTCAATGGCGTCCTTGGCGTTCTCGGCGGTGAAGCGCACCGCAGCCTCGTCGCAGAGGCCGGCTCCCGCGATGAGGGTGTCCTGGACATGGGACTCGATGCTGTCGTTGTCCTTCAGGGTGTCGCGCACGGCGGCGATTCCGCCCTGGGCGTGGGAGGTCGAGCCCTCGCTCTCCGGGCCCTTGCTCAGGACATCGATATGGATGCTGCTGTCAGAGTCGGCAAGCTTAAGCGCGAGGGTGAGTCCTGCCGCGCCGCTTCCGATGATGAGAACGTCGCTGATATGCTCAGCAGGCTGCATGGAATCTGTCATAAATATCCTCCGTGTGCGGTTTCCGGCCGCCAGTTTTGTTTTTTCTGATGAACAGTGATTTTAACACTAATAAGGAGACTTTCATCACGGATCCCGCAGAACTTCAGCTAAAAATGACCGGGGACAAAAACGGGCGGAATCCCAGCGCCGGCAGGGGCTCAGGGAGGGCTGGAGCCTCTTCCGGAAAGGAAAAGGCCGCCCGCAGGCGGCCTCTCTGAAGGCATTTGGCGTGCTCAGTCGTTCAGGAAGTAGACGACGGTCGAGACCACGCGGATCTTCTTTTTCTGCGGGGTTGACTCGTCGGCCTCCTCGACGGTGATCTGGCCCTGGTTCGCGGTCTTTATCTTACCGACGCGGCTGCCGCTGTCCTTCGCGAACTTCTCGGCGGAGGCCCTCGCGTTCTTGGTCGCCTCCTCTATGAGCTGCGGTTTCACGCTGTTGAGCCCGGTGAACTCGTAATAGGCGCTGATATTGTCGATTCCTATGCCCTTCATCGAGAGAGAGTCGAGAAGCTTCACCGGGAGCTCCTTCGGCGAGGTCACTATGACAGTGAGGGTAACTGAGCCGGTGTAGCGCCCGATCTCGATGGAGTCCTTCGAGACGTACTCGTCGTTGCTCCGGTCGGTGACAAGGGCGTTCGACTGGAAGATCTCGCTTCCGGTGTAGCCGAGCCCGGCAAGGGCGGCGACGGTCTCCTTCAGGTCGCTGCTGAAGTCCTTCCTGAGCTGCTCAAGGTCGTTCCCAGTCCTCCTTATCGTGAATCTGAGGCGCTTCCGGTCCGCGTCGACGATTTTCTCGGCGAGCCCCTTGACCGTGACGGTCCTCGTCCCTGTGGAGAAAACCTGTGAGCTTCTGAGGAGGCTCACCGACCCGCTGTAGAGCCCGGCGAATATGCCGGCGGATACTATAAGAGCGCAGATTATCGCTGTAATGTACTTCATTTCGACCTCACTGTCTGTCCCGGCCATTCCCGCCGTTTGCCGCGGGATTTCCGGCCATGTTCTCGGAGCGCTGCCTGATCACGTCCTCGCCCTTCCATTCCCTGAATGTCTCACGGAGCCTTTCCCTCTGCCCGGCCGCGTCATCATAGTGCTCGGGCTTTCTGAGCGCGTCCTCGAAGCGGAGCTTCTGGTCAGGGAAGAGCCTCGAGGCGAGGGCGGCGGTGTCCTCCGCCTCCTCGGCGCGGCCGACCCTCACCATGGCCCTGATGGTGTTCTCGAAGTTCGCGCCCGAGGGGCTTGTCCTGATGAGCTTCTTCCCGTAGGTGTCGATGTAGCCGTTGAGCTCCTCCTGCCCGGAGAAGATGAGGCCGATGGTCGAGCGGAAGATGTTCTTCCAGTAGATCCGGTCGGTGTCGCCCACGAAGAGCGCCGGGTTTATGAAGTCAGAATTTTTGCTGTTGAACACGTCGTTCCTCAGCATGGCCCTGATCTCGAACGAGGTGTACGCAGCCGTCGAGAAGAAGATCGCGATGCCTGCGGCGAATGCCCAGGAGAGCTTCCCGAACAGGACCTTCTCCACGGGGTGGATGGTGATGCTCCTGTAGTCGGCTCCGGCGGAATTGAAGAGGAACGCCGCGAACACGAGGCAGAGGCAAAGGTCGATGTACGCGTCGGTAAGGATGAGCACGGATCCCAGAGGGAGGATGAGGAAGGCAAAGCCCAGGCGGAGCGTCGCTGGGCAGCGGTTGAAGGCGATGACCCTGAGGAGCGCCCAGGCGGCCGCGAGTATCATCAGCACTCCGACGGCACCTGCCCCGCCGATAAGGGCGGAGATGGCCGAGTGCGTCACATGCGGCACGCTTTCGCCCGAGGCAGGGACCAGCATCAGGTAATTGTAGAGGGCGGTGCCGTATCCTGAGCCGGTGAAGGGAGTGCCGGACACCACGCTCATGACGGCAAAATGCGCACCGTCTGCGAGACTCCCGATGAGCTCTGCGGCAGAGTGCGTGACTCCGGCTGCGGCGAGCTCCAGGAACCCTGCTCCGGCTGCAGCCGCGGCGAGAATGACAGCGAAAAGCGCGTTTTTAGGGCTGCGCCTCCTTATGAGGATGAGAGCGCAGGCAAGGGGGACGGCTATGGCCCAGAACACTGCGAGCGCCGACCAGGTGATGACTGCCGCGGAGACGCCTGTTGCGGCTCCCGCCGCGGCGAGCGCGCTCCGCGGAGTGACTGACTCGCGCTCGAAGCCTAAGAGGTAGAAGGATACCGAGATGAGCGCCACGGTTTCACCTGCGAGGATCTCGCATGTGGCGGCTCCCCCGAGGATTTTCCCGTTCTCCGTGAAGATCTCCGAGCCGAAGAGCCCGAGGTGCGCCGGGATTACCGCTATGGTGAGACCAGCGGTCACTGCGTAGAGGAGCCCCCTCCTCATCTGCCAGCATGTCCCGTTCTGAAGGAACGCGAAGAGCATGATGATGATGAAGCCGAAGGAGATTATTCCGCTGAGGCCCTCGGTGCCTGACGTGCCGTAATGGGCGATGAGCGGCACCGGCGAGAGGAGGAGGACAATGATGAGCGGCCGGAATATCTTTCCGGTGAAGACTGCAAAGGAGTTGCGCTCATTGAGGAAGCAGACCGTGAGGAGGAACGGAACGGCGGTGAGCAGCGCCATGTTGAAGGCATTACCGGTGACGGTCCTGCTGAGGACCGGGAAAAGGGGCTCCGCCGCAGACATGGCCGTGATGAGCGCCGTGAGCACAAGCGCTGCGCGCTGCAGGCCGTTGAGTCTTTCAAGCATCTCTCTCTCCTTTTCCTTTTTCCGTGCTTGCTTAACTGTCTCCCGTAGGGGGAGATTATACAAGGAGACGCGGCTCTTTGGGATTTTCCGGGAAGGGAAGGGCAGGGATTTTTCTGAAATGTGAGAGAACTCAAGGGTATGCCGCACGTCCGGACATCCATAAACTGCCAGTGGCGGGGGCACATGGCATGAAAATACTCCACTCCGGATGATCCGGAAAGTCAGCGGAGTGGTATGCTAGTGACCTGTGTTTTCATGCAGCCTTCCCGGCCGGAGCCTTTTGTATGTGCCTCAGAATGTCCCTGAAGATCTTTTCCATTTCCGCGTGCGCGCTCTCCGCTCTGATGCTCGGAGGCTGCGGCGCGGTGATCGCCGAGGGCCTCACGGCGGCAACGATCGGCGGAGTGTTCAGCAAAAAGGATGAGGCCGCGTCAGCACTGGTGAAGGATGCGGTCTCTGACGGGGATTCCGGCGGCATCAGGGGTGCTGCGGCTGATGCTGTCATGGGTAAGGTGCAGGAGTCGCCTGCAGGTAGGCTTGTAACTGACGCGGCAGGCGGCGATCTCACGGCCGCCGTCACGGACGGTACCGCACTGGCGGGCACTGAGGATGCCGCTCCGTCCCCGGACAATGTCACTGCAACACCTGGCGCAGGCGGTGAAGGTGCTGTGAAAAACACTGCGGAGGGTACGGAAGCGCTCAGCGCACCGGTCATCAGGGCCGTGCTTGATCTCCATAACAGCGAGAGGAGATCCCTCGGCGAGGCTGACCTCTCATGGGATGCGGATCTTGCAAATGCCGCCTCGGAGTATGCGGGGAAGCTTGCCGCCGCATGCTCCTTCGTGAGCTCCGGGCGGGATGATCTCGGAGAGAACGTCTTCACGGGCGCCGAGGGCTACTATTCCGCAGCCGACGGCGTCAGAATGTGGCTCGGCGAGAAGGCGAACTATGATCCTGCCGTGAACGGGAGCCGCGGAGGGAAAACCTTCGGCCATTACGCGCAGATGGTCCGCCCTCAGGCACAGAAAATCGGCTGTGCCATTGCCTCGGGCTGCGGGAACATGTTCCTCGTCTGCAGCTACCGTCCGGGCGGCAGCACTGCGGGAGCGCAGCCCCGCTGAAATCCCCTCCGCCGCGCGCCGTCGTGCGGCCTGAAAATGTGATCATGCCGGCATTTTTCTGATGTCCCATACTGCGGTGTAGGGGAAGTTTTCCTGCCGTGCCGCTATCATTCCGGCAGAGCCGGACAGGCTGGTTCAGGCCGGGAAACCTCCGCGCCTTGCACTGCTTCCACGTGCCTGGCAGGTCTGCCCGCATGATTTCACTTTAAAAGGTACCACATGAATACAGCAACAGCCGCCTGCAGGCGCATCGTCGGAAACCCGTGGTTCGAGAACTTCATAATGGCAGTCATCCTGTTCAACAGCATTGCCATCGGAGTCGAGACCTATTTCCCTGGGAACGGCGTCCTCAGCGCTCTCAACAATATCTGCCTCGCCATCTACACCGCCGAGATCTTCATCAGGTATTTCGCGAGCGTCTCCCTTAAGGACTACCTCCGCGACGGCTGGAACGTCTTCAACATTGTGGTCGTGCTCGCCTGCTTCATCCCGGAGAGCCTTATGCCGAACGCCGCGGCCGCCGCGGCGCTCCGTGTTGTCCGCGTGTTCCGGGTGATGCTGCTCTTCAAGAACAGCCGCGAGATGCGTCTCATAGTCCATGCCATGCTGAGATCCGTGAGGTCTCTCGGGATCAACCTGATGGTGATGTTCATCTTCCTCTATATCTTCGCCATCTCCGGGGTCTACATGTTCCGCCTTCCTGATCCGGCGTCCGCCTCGCCTGAGAGGCAGGCAAAGCTCACGAGGCTCGCCGAGATCGCGCCCCCTGCTCCTGCGAACGCGCATGATCCCTACGGCTCGCTGAACGAGGCCTTCTACACCCTCTTCAGGTGCACGACGGGCGATGACTGGACCGATCTCCGGTACAACCTCGTGACCGCCTCAGAGATGGGCATCATCAATATCCCGCCCTATGTCGTAACGATCTTTCACACGCTCTGGTACGTGATTTCGGCATTCCTGCTCCTCAACCTGGTGGTCGCTGCCGTGGTCGCGAACTACCAGTCGACGATGGACAGCGCCCACGAGCAGGAAAAGAAGAACGAGGAGGAGAAGAAGAGGCTCCTTGCCGAAGCGGAGAAGGCGGAGGGGAAAGAGACCGCTGACGCCGCAGGGAATAAGGGCGGCAGCTGATGCCAGATGGCTGCTGGCTTCCGGCGCGGCGCCGGTTCTGAACAGAAGGAGAGGCTTGTGTCTCTCCTTCTTCATTCATGCTCAGGGCGCATTTCCCTCATGCCATACCCTGGGGTGGGTGACATTCACCGGGAGAGCAAATATTATCGGAGAATCCCGGGATCCGCTTTTTGAGCCCGGAAATATCCCAACAGACTGAGAAACAGCCGGTCTTAATCCGGCCGGAACCCGCGGAGAACTGATTATGCGCAAATTAACCATGATGACGGCAGCCGCCGCGTCGGTGATCATGCTGACTGGATGCGAGGCACTCGTAGAGGAACTTGTCAACACTCTGCTCGAGGATGACGACTACGGCTACTACGATGACGGCTATGACGACGATTACGACAGCTATGACGGCCCTTCATGCGGAGGCAACAGCAATTACAACGCAAACAACAATAACGGCTATGACGATGACGGCTATGACGACGGTCCTTCATGCGGCGGGAACAGCAGCGGCTATGACGGCTCCGGCTCCTCTGGCTCGAAGAGCTCCGGCCTCTCGTCATCCGACATAAAGGCCGTGCTGAGCCTCCACAACCGGGAAAGAAGGTCAGTCGGCGTCGGGGATCTCTCATGGGACTCGAGAATCGCCGGAATCGCGAAGAGCTACGCGCAGCAGCTCGCCTCGACCTGCTCTTTCCAGCACTCCGGGAGGCAGGGACTCGGCGAGAACCTCTTCATGGGCACCAAGGGCTACTACTCGGCCGCTGACGGCGTGAAGAACTGGATAGACGAGAAGCAGCACTACGACTACAACATGAACGGAAGCTTCGACGGGCAGGTTGTCGGGCACTATACCCAGGTGGTGTGGGGCAGCACGAGGCAGGTCGGCTGCGGCACCGCCGTCGGCTGCGGGAACATGTTCCTCGTCTGCAACTACTATCCGCAGGGAAATTATATCGGTCAGAGACCGTACTGATTCTGTGACAAAAAAGGCATGGCGTTCTGCCATGCCGTCTTCCCACGGATGCATCCCCCGGCAGTCTCTCTCACCGGGGGATTTTTCATTGCAGGCTCTCAGAAGAGCTTCGCCATCTCGGCCGCACGGTCCTCGCAGGCCTTAAGGCCGTCCTTCACGGTCCCAGGGAGATTTCCCTTCCTGAAGGCCTCAAGCGCGGCGAAGGTCGTCCCGCCCTTGCTGGTTACCGCCTCACGGAGCTCTGCTAGGGTCTTCTCCGGACTCTTCTCCGCTAGGAGAATCGAGCCGATGGCGCCTCCCTCCACGATGTCGCGGGCGCTCTTCCCGTCCATGCCGCGGCTCACGCCGTACTCGACCATGGCCTCCATGATCATGAAGAAGTAGGCGGGGCTGGAGCCAGAGAGGGCGGTGACGGTGTTGATCTCATCCTCGGTCTTCACCCATACCCATTTGCCGGCGGCAGATGCGATTTTCTCCGCGGTCCGGAGATCGTCATCGCCGAGCCCGGGGGCGGCGAACATTCCGGTCATGCCGCGCCCGATGAGTGCAGGGGTGTTGGGCATGAAGCGGACAATCCTTCTGTGGCCGCCGAGGAGCTCCGAGAGGCGCTCGACCGTGATGCCGGCGGCGACGCTGATGACGAGCTTCCCCTCCATTGAGCCGATTTCACTCATGAGCTCTGTGAGGCACTTCTCCATGACCTGCGGCTTTACGGCAAGCACGACAGTGTCCGCGTCACGGACGTTATCGGCGTTCGAGGTTGTGACGCTGACGCCGAGCCTTGCGCGGAGGGCGTCAAGCTTTTCCATGTGGGGCGCGGAGAGGGAGACGAGCGACGGGGCCATGCCGGAGCTGACGAGCCCGCCTGCGAATGCGCCGGCCATGTTGCCGGCGCCGATGAATGCGATTTTTCCGTTCATTTTGAATCCTGTGATTTGGCGGGAGCATCGTGCTCCCGCCGGCCTTGATTACTGATTGGATGGAGTGTCAGGCAGAAGCCTTCTTCGAGTAGTCCCTGGCGCCGAAGATGGCGGTCCCGATTCTGACCTCAGTGCTTCCGGCGGCTATGGCCTCGTCCATGTCGTGGGTCATGCCGAGGGAGAGCGTGTCGATGTCCGGGTACTTCTGCTGCAGCGTCCTGAACATCTCATTCATCCTCCTGAAGCTCTCAAGGAGGATATCCCTGTTGTCGGTCTTCAGGGCAATCGCCATCAGACCGCGGAGCTTAAGGCGCGGAAATTTGCTGATTTCGTTAGAGAGATCTAAAACCTGACTAATTTCTATTCCCTGTTTCTGCTCTTCTTGGCTAATATTCACCTGCAGACAGACGTTGAGAGGCGGCATGCTGTCCGGACGCTGGTTGTTGAGGCGCTCGGCGATGTGGACACGGTCGATGCTCTCGGCCCAGCTGCAGCTCTCCGCTATAAGCCGGGTCTTGTTTGACTGGATGGGACCGATGAAGTGCCATTCGATATCCTTATATCCGGCCTCGCTGAGCTCTCTGGCCTTGTCGGCGCACTCCTTGGCGTAGTTCTCGCCGAAGAGGCGCTGCCCGGCATTGTAGGCCTCTATGATGTCGGAGACCGGCTTGGTCTTGCTGACGGCGAGAAGCTTTACCGAATTCTCTTCTCTGTTTGCGGCCTTTTCGGAGGCGCGTATTTTATTAAGGACTTCCGACAGATTTTGAGTTACGCTCATAATTTTCGACTTTGACCTTTGAATTACCTAACGGGACTAACAAATGGATCTTGACATAACTGAGCTGTTGTCATTCAGTGTAAGCAACGGCGCTTCCGACCTGCATCTCTCATCAGGTCTCCCTCCAATGATACGTGTCGACGGCGATATGCGCAAGCTTGAGCTGCCGCCCCTGGAGCACAAGGATGTCTACAAGCTCATTTACGACATCATGAGCGATAAGCAGAGAACCGAGCTCGAGGAGAACCTCGAGTGCGACTTCTCCTTTGAAATCCCGAAGATCGCGCGCTTCCGTGTCAACGCGTTCAACCAGAACCGCGGCATCGCCGCAGTATTCCGTACCATTCCGAGCAAGGTGCTGACCCTCGAGGACCTCAAGTGCCCCGCAGTGTTCCGCGACATCGCGTCCTACCCGCGCGGGCTGGTGCTCGTCACCGGGCCTACCGGCTCGGGAAAGTCAACCACCCTTGCCGCCATGATTGACTACGTCAACGAGTCGAGGCATGACCACATCCTCACCATCGAGGACCCTATCGAATTCGTCCACACCTCGAAGAACTGCCTGGTGAACCAGCGCGAGGTGCACCGCGACACCCACTCCTTCAGCAACGCGCTCCGCTCGGCACTCCGTGAGGACCCGGACATCATCCTGGTCGGAGAGCTCCGCGACCTTGAGACCATCAGGCTTGCGCTGACCGCCGCAGAGACCGGACACCTGGTGTTCGGAACCCTGCACACCAACTCAGCCACCAAGACCATCGACCGTATCATCGACGTGTTCCCGGCTGCCGAGAAGGGCATGGTAAGGTCGATGCTCTCCGAGTCCCTTGACGCGGTAATTTCCCAGACCCTCCTCAAGAAGATCGGAGGAGGCCGAATCGCCGCCCACGAGATCATGATTGCTACCCCTCCTATCAGAAACCTCATCAGAGAGGACAAGGTCGCACAGATGTACTCGACCATCCAGACCAGCGCGGCCTACGGAATGAAGACCCTTGACGCCGACCTCAACAACCTCGTCCGCCGCGGGCTCGTCACTGTCGACGATGCGCGCGCGAAGGCCAAGGATCCTAATACCATCGGCTGATGACGGAGAAGCTGCACTATGATGAATCCCAACGAGATCAAGCTCGATAAATACTTGAGAATCATGTGGCAGATCAACGCATCCGATCTGTTCATCACCTGGAACCTGGAGCCGAGCGTCAAGGTCAACGGAACCGTCCGCAAGATCGACGACCAGATCCTTGACGACGAGGCTGTCAACGAGCTCGTCGAGGAGACCTTCTACGGCCGTGACGACCTCCGTCAGCAGTACTACACCGACTGGGAGGCCAACTTCGCCATCGAGCGCCCTGACACCGGGCGTTTCCGTGTGAGCTGCTTCTGGCAGCTCGGCCACCAGGGCGTGGTATTCCGCCGCATCGTGACAGAAATCCCGACCATCGAGCAGCTCAAGATCCCCGAGGTCCTGAGACAGCTCGTCATGGAGAAGAGAGGACTGATTATCTTCGTCGGTGCGACCGGCGCAGGTAAGTCAACCACCCAGGCTGCCATGATCGGCTACCGCAACCAGACCACCGAGGGACACATCCTCACGGTCGAGGACCCTATCGAATACGTCCACCAGCACCAGCGCTCCATCATCACCCAGCGCGAGGTAGGCGTGGACACCAAGTCCTTCGACGCGGCCCTGAAGTCAGCACTCCGTGAGGCGCCCGACGTAATCCTCATCGGAGAAATCAGATCCGAGGAGACCATGAACTACGCGCTCTCCTTCGCCGAGACCGGACACCTCTGCATGGCGACCCTGCACGCGAACAACGCGAACCAGGCGATCGAGCGTATCATGCACCTCGTTCCGGAAAGCCGCCACCAGCAGCTCCTCTTCGATCTGGCGTTCAACCTGAGGGGCGTCATCGCGCAGCAGCTCGTTCCGACCATTGACGGAAACGGCCGCCGCGCAGCCTTCGAGATCCTGCTCGGAACCCCTGTCGTCAAGGATACCCTCCTCAAGGGCAACCTCGGCGAGCTCAAGGACATCATGAAGCAGTCCCGCGAGGCCGGAATGGTCACCTTCGACCAGTCGCTCTTCGAGCTCTACAGCGAGGGTGTCATCTCCTACGATGACGCGCTGAAGTTCGCCGACTCCGCAAACGAAGTCCGCCTCAAGATCAAGCTCGCGAACGGCACGACCGACGACGACGGCGGCTCGCTCAAGAACATCTCGTTCTACTGATCGGAAGCCCTGTCACAAAAATATCCACAGTCCCCTGCCTCCGGGCGGGGGATTTTTCTTTATAGAACAGACGCTGATCAGCGCTGTCGGCATTGCACGATCAGATGACTGTCTTACCGGCAGACAGACGCCTGCCCGGAGGGCATCTGGACCGCTCGCCACGCTAGAGCGGGATAAGCTTTTCTGCGGATTACATCATTGTGAGCCGCTGACCGTACCTCTTTCAGAATAAGATGCGCAGTTTAAGGTGACAGCAGATTCGAAAATTTTGCCGGAAGATAAATCGTCTGGCCGGAAGACATTAGCGTTTCTGTTACTTTATGCACTGCATGCGTTTGTCTGTTGTTTTCCAGGAATACGCACCAGCAGTGCTGATGAAGGACACCAGTCCGTGTTCTGACTATGCTGTGTGACTGTTTGCGTTATGTATTCCTGTTGCCTCTTCATGCTATAACAGTTTGCATGCAGCTAATATCCTGTATCATACGGTCATGGACTAAGTCCGATCATTCATACTGGCGAATGGGGAAAACAGAAAAATGACTGAATATATTCTGATGAACAAGGACATAGAAGTTCTTCCATTCACTATAGTCTATGACAGAAACAATTTTTATTCGTTCATGGCTGACAGACCTCTCGGGAGACTGCCGCTTGGTTTTGAGAGCATGGAAAACTGGATAGAGAACCGGAAGGCCTCCAAACACAACGGATTCCTGGCAGAGTTGATGGATCAGTGTGGATGCCGGAATGCAGAGGGCTTCATTAGGGTTACTCATGCTACATCGATTAATGATACTTTCTGGGTAAAGAGTGCAGCAGAGAACGTTCATTGGAAAGATGTATCACTTTATACTAACGATTTTGATGAGACTATTTCGAAGCTGGCATTTGAGGGAATTGGTCTGTATGGTATTCAGCTTAGCTCAACATCTCCTGAACTCACAACAAACGGAAGCTTCAGGAAGTGTTTCCGCAAGGAAAACGGTACAATTTTTATGTACAAGAGAGGCAGTTCTGGCTATGCAAACGCCGGAACCGAGCCTTACTGCGAGATAATCGGCAGCGGTGTCGCAGAAAAGCTCTGCAGGAATTCCGTGCACTATGATCTCGTTACGCTGCATGGCGAGACAGCGACAAGATGCCGGCTGTTCACCAGTGAAAAGTACGGCTATGCCCCTTTTTCTGTGTTCATGAAGGGGCATACTCTGAGCATTTCCAAGACTGTATCATTCTTTGAAAGACTCGGGCAGGAATCTGCCGATACGTTCAGACGGATGATGGTGATTGACGCGCTGACCTTCAACAGGGACAGGCATGCCGGCAATTTCGGCGTGCTTTTCGACAATGACACTCTTGAGCCTGTGAAAATGGCTCCGGTCTTTGACATGAATATGTGCATGCTTGCTGGCTTCATGGAACAGGATCTCGAAAAGCCTTGGTCGCGTATAAGGCAGTTTTCTCCCTCTTTTGCTGGAGTAAATGATTTCATTTCACTCGGCATGGCTTTCCTGAATTCCTGGATCAGGAAGGATCTGATAAGCACGGGCAGACTTACCGTCGATATCAGGCCGGACAAAGTCATGACCAGGGACATGTTGAGCCGCCTTGAGAAAATCCTCAATTTGCAGAGGGACGCGATTCTTTCCGGAAAATATTCCGACGAGTCAGAGGTCTTTGTCCCCGGCGTCAGCATTGACAAGCTCTGAGAAACAGCTCTGGCATGTGTCTTAGGCAGCGCCTGCTTTCATCTTTTCATCAAAAATTCACGGTCTCTTCAAAATCGGGTAAAATCCGTGTTGCTGCAAAACGTGATCTGCTTAACGTTTCGGCCTGTCTCTGCCAAGTCACCGGCCACGGCCGGCCGGAGCCTCCAATGCTTGATGAAATAATCCGCCAGTCCGTTCTCTTTGTCGTATCCTTTGCCGCGAACCTCATGGCCTCTGTCTCCGGAGGCGGCGCTGGTTTCATCCAGTTCCCGCTCCTCATCCTCCTCGGGCTCCCCTTCGCCGCCGCGCTCGGCACCCACAAGGTCGCCGTGGTTTTCCTCGGCATCGGCGCGATGCTCGGGAAGAAGAAGTCGCCGGTGCGCCCAAGGGGGCTTGACCGGACGGTCTCGGCCATCATGCTTTTTGTAGGCTGCCCGGCTGTGGTTCTCGGATCAGTCATCATCGTCCGCGTGCCTGCGCACGCTGCCGAGCTGGTCCTCGGCATCATCACCATCGCCTGCGGTGTCTACACTTTCTTCAAGAAAGGCTTCGGCGAGCCGGTGCAGGGCGATCGCTCGGTGCTCAGAAACCTGACAGGCGCCGCTCTCATCTTCCTCGTCGGGCTCTTCTCCGGCTCGCTCTCCTCGGGAGCTGGGCTCTTCGCGACGCTCGTCATGGTCGGCGTGTTCCGGCTTGATCTCAAGTCCTCAATCCTCCACTCCATGATTTTCGTGGCGACGCTCTGGAATGCAGTAGGAGCTTTCACCATCGGCTCGATGGCGCCGATCCACTGGCAGTGGCTCCCCGTGATGATCATCGCGACGCTCCTCGGCTCATCCCTCGGGACGGTGCTCCTCATAAAGCTTCCTGTGAGGACGGTAAAGGTCATATTCTCGGGAGTCGCGGTTCTTTCAGGCTGCCTCCTCATCTTCGAGTCATTCGGGGCTTAGAGGGAATCAGAGAGAGCGGCAGCCCTGCTGTCACTTCCGCTGCATGAAAAGCCGGATGCGCGGGCGGGGCATGAGCCTCACGGCAGTCCCGGGTAAATGAAAAACATCTTCCTGATGCGTTGCTGGAGCAGCATGCACGCTCCCACTGCATCCTTGCATAAACAGTTGGGCGGCGCTGCTTGAAAAAGAAGAGGGCGGCCGTAGCCGCCCTCTTTGTCATGCCGTGAATACTTGAGGCATTACTTCTTCAGTGAATTGCGGACAGCAATCCAGCCGCTGAACTGCGCGATCATGAGGAAGATGTTGATGATGAAGGCGAGGATCTTGCCGATGTAGGCGATTTCGCCGATCTTTGCCACAATCAGCGCAGTGATGATGGCAATGAGGACAGCCACGATATAGGCGAGGACTACCTTGACGATATTGTGCAGCACCATCCCTGCGGCGTTATGGCAGGCAGCCGAGGCGGGAACTCCGTCAGCGAGCGACTCTGCGGCCGAGAAAACGGTGAAGGGCACAAAGAAGCAGAAGAAGACGATGTAGACAATGGAGGCCAGAACATAGAACGGCCTTATGAGCATGAAAGGATGAACAAACTGGCTCAGGATCCAGAAGCCGAGCCCGAAGACAATTGCCATGGCAATGGCGAACGCGACGAGAAGAAGGACCCATGCACCGGAGATCTTGAGGCTGGCCTTGAAATTCGGGGAGACCAGTGCGCCGATGAAGCCGGGAAGAGGAGTCCCGCTGTTGAGAGCTGAGGTCATCCTGGTCAGGGCATCAGCGTTCCAGCCCATGGCGACAAGGAGCAGCGGGATGCCGGTGACAATGCCGAACAGGATGCCGCCGACTGCCGTGTCGTTGTAGATCATGGCTCCTATAACCACGAGGATGGTTGCGACAATCAAAACTATTATGTTGAGGACAATATACCCGAGGGTGAACATCAGGCTGCCGCCGAGTTTCGTGAACGGCATGCAGAAGCCCTTGGCGTAGCTGATGACAGAGCCTTCAGCGGTGCCTCCCTGTCCGTTTGCCCCTGCGAAGGGTGCCTGCTGGTTTTTGTCCTGAGTTTCAGGTGAGTCTGACATGATTTTCTCCAGTTGTCATTAATTTTCACAGCCGCTCCGGACACCGGGATGCAGCGTGGCCCGGCCACGCGCTCCGCCGTCTCTTTCACGGAAGTGTCTGTGCGTATTTTAATCATTTCAGGAATTGTTACAACGTGCCGTTGCCTGAATGCTGCTTTTCCTGACGTCTGTGATGATATCGGCAGCCCTGACGCCCGTCAAACAATATATTTTTCAATCAGGAAGTCATAGCGGGTCGTCTTTGTAAAATTTTCTGCTCCGGGCTGCTTTCGTACGGCTGCAGTGCATGCATACTCTGCCCCTTATGCTGTGGTAGACTGCCGTCCGTTTGCATTTCGTTTACAAGACGGGGCAGTGGGGGCTATGAGACTCTCTGAATTGAAAACAGGCGAGAAGGGCGTCGTCGTCAAGGTGACAGGGCAGGGCAGCTTCAGGAAGCGCATCCTCGAGATGGGCTTTGTCAAGGGCCACACGGTGACCGTGGTCAGGAACGCGCCTCTCCTTGATCCTGTCGAGTATGAGGTGATGGGCTCTGAGATCGCGCTCCACCGGCACGATGCGGACATGATCGAGGTCGTGGGCGAGCATGAGGCCGCGGCAGAGGAAGGCGACAACAGGCCGCTCAGCGACAGTGAGGTCCTGACCCAGGAGCAGATGGAGGCCCTGGCCGCAAGGCGCGACCGGGTGATCAAGGTTGCCTTCGTCGGCAACCCCAACTGTGGCAAGACCAGCATCTACAACGCGCTCTCCGGGGCGAACGAGCACGTCGGGAACTACAGCGGCGTGACGGTTGACGCCAGGGAGAGGCGCGTGGAGCGTGACGGCTATACCTTCATCCTCGTCGACCTCCCCGGCACCTACTCCCTCACGGCCTACACGCCCGAGGAGCGCTATGTCCGCCGCTACCTCATAGAGCAGAAGCCCGATATAGTCCTCAATGTCCTCGACGCGTCGAACCTCGAGCGCAACCTCTACCTCACCACGCAGCTCATCGACATGGACCTGCGCGTCGTCGGCGCGCTCAACATGTACGATGACCTCGAGAAGAGCGGCGACAAACTTGACTACGTGCAGCTCAGCAGGCTCCTCGGCATCCCGATGGTGCCGACTGTCGGGAAGTCAGGGCTCGGGCTCGGCCACCTGCTGCACCTTGCCGTCATCCTCTATGAGCGCGGCGACTACGCCGGGGAGAACGACACGCTGAACCCCGCGATACTCCGGGAGATGGCGGATCTGCACGCAAAGGTGAATGAGGCGGAGCAGAAGGGGAAGGATCCTCAGTGCGCGCCGGAGAAATGCGCCTCCTGCCCGGTGAGGCCCGCGATTTCCCTCCGCCAGATCTACCATCACGTGCACGTGAACCACGGCATCACCCTGGAGCGGGCCATCAAGGACCTGCAGCAGGTTGTCTGGAAATACCCGGAGGTCCGCCGCGAGTTCTCCTCACGCTATATAGCGATAAAGCTCCTCGAGAACAACAGCGAGGTCGAGAAGGATGTCCTGGGGCATCCCGGCGGGCGCGCAGTAATCGCAAGGCGCGACGAGCTCGCTAAAACCCTTGAGAGGAAGAGCGGCCAGGACTCCGAGTCGATGATTTCGGACGCGAAGTACGCCTTCATCGCGGGAGCCCTGAAGGAGACCATGGTCAGGAGCACGGAGAAGAGGAAGTCACGCTCGGTGAGGATCGATGATCTGCTGACGAACCGCTTCTGGGGCTACCCGGTATTCCTCATCTTCATGTTCCTCATGTTCGAGGCCACATTCGTCCTCGGGGCCTATCCGCAGGAGTGGATAGAGGACGGGGTATCCTCGCTCGGCGCCTGGCTCGGGACTGAGATGCCGGAGGGGGCGTTCCGCGACATGATTACTGACGGAGTGCTCGGCGGCGTCGGCGCGGTGCTCTCCTTCGTGCCGAGCATCCTCATCCTCTATCTCTTCATCTCCCTGATGGAGGACTCCGGCTACATGGCGAGGGCCGCGTTCCTCATGGACCGGATCATGCACACCTTCGGCCTTCACGGGCGCTCGTTCATCCCGATGCTGATGGGCTTCGGCTGCACGGTGCCAGCGGTGATGGCCTGCCGGACCATCGAGGACCGGCGCACCCGCATCATCACCATCCTCATCACGCCGTTCATGTCCTGCACGGCAAGGCTCCCTCTGTATATCCTGGTCATCGGGGCGTTCTTCCCTGACTATGCGGCGCCCGTGCTGTTCTGCCTCTATATCTTCGGCATCCTTATGGCAGCCGCCGCGGCGAAGTTCCTCTCGTCGACCGTGTTCCCGAGCCAGGACATCCCCTTCATCATCGAGCTGCCTCCCTACCGCATGCCGGGTCTTAAGGTCATCGGCATGCACGCCTGGAGCAAGTGCTACGGCTACCTGAAGAAGCTCGGAGGCATTGTCCTTATTGCATCGCTCATTGTCTGGGCTCTCGGCTACTTCCCGAGGGGCACGGACGGCATGACTACCGCCGCGCAGCAGGAGAACTCCTACATCGGCCGCATCAGCAAGGCGGTGGATCCAATCATGGAGCCCCTCGGCTTCACCTGGCAGATGACCGCGGGGCTCGTCACCGGCCTCAGCGCGAAGGAGCTCGTGGTGAGCACCCTCGGTGTCCTCTATCCGGCGGAGCCCGGTGAAAGCGCCGACACGCTCGGGAGCCGGCTCAATATCCCGCCTGCGGCGGCGCTTGCTTTCATGGTGTTCGTCCTCATCTACATGCCCTGCATCTCAGCGTTCGCCGCGATAGCGAGGGAGGCCGGACTCAGGTACGCGGCCGCGCAGGCCGTGGGATCCACGGTTCTCGCGTGGATCTGCGCCTTTGCGGTCTTCCGCATTGCGTCGTTATTCATTTAGCCGCACTCAGCGCATGCCGCCGGGGAGCTTCCCTGCTCTCCGGCTTTTTTGAGTTGATGAACATTCTCGCGGCTGTGTTACTGTTTACAGCCGATTTT
>DEHC01000004.1 GCA_002351705.1 Gammaproteobacteria bacterium UBA2810
TGACGATGAATTCTTCCTCCTTAAAATCATCGATGCCAGCAGAACGGAGTCCGTCAGAAACGAGGCATCACCCAGAAAAAGTGATTGAGCCAAAAAGAAACCACCGGAGCCTGGTGAGACCCCGGTGGCGCGCATAAAAGGAATTTCCGTCACAGCGTCAGAGGATGCAGTACAGAATGGCATAGATGACAATGACAACAGCGACAGCAGCGAGATGCATTCCTATGCCGCATCCTGCGACAGGGACAGACTGCGCTGCACGGATGATGCCCAGAACGGCGCGGTGCATCGGCCAGAGCATGATGGCGAGGCTTATGACGGTTGCAGCGGCAATCTTCATGAAAATGGCAGAACTCATAATCATGTCAAGAATTTCCGCCTTCGAGGCAGTTCCGGCACTTATAACGGCCTTAAGCGACTCGACAAATTCCTCGTCAGCAGCGTTGCTGCCAATCAGCGCAAGAACAGCAACCCATACGACGATTATGCCGATGATGGCAGCGATATACGCAAAGATCGTGTTGCGCGAGTAGACGGCATGGTCATGGCTCACGCCGTCGCCAGCCTTGTAGAGCATGACGATGAATACAATTGCAGGAATTATTGCAAGGAAAAGCCAGCCTGCGATTCCGCTGCACATGGCAAGAAACAGGCATACATACGCGCAGATTGCCGCGCCCTTATTAAAGCCTGCGCCGGTGCTGTTATTGGTAATTTCTGACATTTTTACTCCATAGGTCAGCCGCAGGCTCATGCCTGCAGTCACGCCGGAATATTATTAAGCAGCGCATAATCAGTAAACTACACCGCAGTATAGGGGTCAGGAAAGGACGGAAAGTCAGGCTGTTATGAGGACAGGGCGTGGAACCGCAACGGGGGCACATGAGCCTCACGGCACGTTTCCGTGAGGCTCATAGCCGAAGAGATGGCTACTTCATCCTCGAGAACTTAATATAGCGCCAGATGGTGAACACTCCGGCGAGGAAGGCGAGGAGGATCGTCGCGGACATAATCTTAAACGCGGTCTCGACCGCCGGGGCAAGACCTATCCTCACAGAATAGGCAAGGCAGGCGAGGACTGCCACGGCGCCTATGACCGGGATCGCCCCGCTCATGATGCGGAATGCCTGCGAGACCGGCAGATCGCGCCAGCGCGAGCCGAAGGGGAGGAACGAGCCGATGAGGAGCACGAGGAACATCTCGCCCGTGATGATGCCGAGCGACAGCCCGCTGTTCGTGAGCCCCGCCCTGTTCTTCGCGATGAAATCCGCGGAGGCATCCTTCAGCGCCGTCAGATGTGTCTTGAAGCGGAACTGCGGCTTTTCGCTCTTCGGGGCTTCGGCACCGGGCTCCTCATCCTCAGGGGATGCCTTCCTGACCTCAGGCTTCTTCAGGAAATGATCGATGAGGATGTTCCTCTCCGAGTCAACTGTCTGGTAGTAGCGGAGGGCCGGCTCTGACTGGAACCAGGCCGAGGCGGAGGAGAGCGTGAAGAGCGACATGAGGAGGAACGCGGAGTGCACCAGGGCAACGAGGCCCATGATGCTGGCGGCGAGGGAGATCCCCCGGGGCCTGAACGACTTCACCCCGAACACGGTCTTCCTAAGATACCTTCTCATCTGATATGAGCCGCCGCTTCCGTAGAGGCCGGCGGCGTCAATCAGAAGATCCCTGCTGTTTTCCATATCTGTTCCCCCGCTTGAGCGGGGATATTATATCCGGCTCAGTCGAACATCGAAAGGGAAAGGGGCACGCCTCCCGCGAAATCGGCCGAGAAGGTCCTTCCGATGAGGCTGTCATAGAGCGCTGGATCAAGACCGGCAGCCGGCCTTATCGATCTGATGTTCTCAGGCGTGGCCTTGTCGCCCTTCTTCACGGACTTCACGAGATAGAGCGATCTCCTGAACTTCATTCCGGGGAGGACCTCGTCATCCTTCCGGAAATGCACGCTCCCTATGGCGGACGCCGCAGTCTCGACGCCCTTCCGGAGCGCGCTGAACTCCTGCGGCTCAAGTGAGAACGCGGCGTCAAGCCCGCCGTCCGCTCGCCTCAGGGTGAAGTGCTTCTCGATGACCTCGGCGCCCATGGCAGTCGCGGCGACTGCAACATCGGTGCCCCTCGTGTGGTCGGAGAGCCCGACGCTCACCGTTCCCCCGAAATGCTCCTTAAGGAACGGGATGTCAGAGAGATGGTAGTCCCTGGGATCCGCGGGATAGCTGCTCACGCAGTGAAGCACGGCGATGCCTGAGGCGCCGCCCTGCCTTGCGGCGTTCACCGCACGGTCGATCTCGCTGAGTGAGGCAAGGCCGTCTGACATGATGACGGGCTTCCGGTAGGCTGAAACGGCGCGGATGAGCCCCAGATCAACAAGCTCGAACGAGGCGATCTTGAACGCAGGGACCCCGTTCTTCTCGAGTACTGCGGCAGCCCCTGCGTCAAACGGGCTCGAGAACACCTCAAGGCCGTTTTTCCGGCCGCGCTCGATGAGCGCCGGGATCCACTCCCAGGGAGTAGTGCCCTCCTCGTAGAGATCGTAGAGCGACCTCCCGTCCCAGAGGCCGCCGCGGATCCTGAACTCCGGGCGGTCGCTTCTTATGGTTATGGTATCGGCGCGGTAAGTCTGGATCTTGAGCGCGTCAGCACCGGAGCCGGCCGCGGCGTCAATGATCTCAAGCGCCCTCTCGAGGCGACCGAGGTGGTTGGCAGACATCTCCGCCACAATGATCGGCCGCCCGAGCGACGCTGTGTCAAGCTTTCCGATTTTCATAGCCGTTCTCCTGTGCTGTTGTTCAGATTGTACGGGAAACAGCCGGCAGGCTTCGTGAGGAAGCGCACATCCGGCATCTTAAGGCGCTCATGCCGGAGTGCCGGGAGAAGTGCCGCCGCTCTGCGGATAGACGAGATCCAGAGTCTCCTCCGCGCACTCTATCAGGGCCTTCGCAACGCGCTCGATGCCCCTGCCGTCGATGAGCTCCCGGCTGTTCTTCTCATAGAGGGGAGCGTTTGCCTCGAGCCCGTCAAAGGCGGCAAGGAGCGCGTCAGCGTCAGAGAGGGACGATTCGTCAAGGACAAGGGAGAGCCCCTTCTCCCTTGCCGCCATGATGTTGCAGCTCTGGTTGTCAGCCTCGCTCACGGTAACTGACGGGAGGCAGGCCGCAACTCTCTCGAGGAACATGCCGCCGCCGGCGCCGAGCGCGAAATCGGACTCCTTCATGAGCTCCGGCATGAACTCCGTGCTCTTCCTGATGTTCCAGTCGAGATCCGACTCAAGGAGCATCCGGAGGACCGCGGAGTGATCGCCGTTCATCGGCCCGCTCACAATCTCGAAGCGGTACTTCCTGAACCTCGGATCTGACATCGCCGTCCTCACGAACGTCCTGAGGCAGTGTTGCGGATCGCTCCCGCCGAACGAGACAAGGCACTTCCTGAAAGGCGGAGTCCTTGCGCGCCTTGCGCTGATGAAGTCCCGCCCGACAAGGGAGTACTCCGGGCCGCAGCACATCTTCCCGACGGTCGCCGCAGACTCCGAGTATTCCTCAGGAGTCCGGAGGATATTGCCGTCAAAGAGGACGTCGCAGGTGTGCCTCCGCACGAGATCATCTATGACCGCGAGCCGGTAGACGCCCTCCCTGATGAGCCTCTCCTCCTCAAAGCCTATGGAGTAGTCATCGAGCACCACTAGTGCCGGACGGTCGCCGAAGCAGGGAAGCTTCTCGACATGCGTTCCCATGGACCACACCCTGCGGCCCTCAAGGAGGCGCCTTGCCGCCGGAAGCGGCTTTTCCGTAAAGTTGAAGGAGAACTCGATGCCGTATTTTTCCCTGATGAAGTCCGCTATCTTGCAGCAGCGGAAGAGGTGCCCGGTCCCGATCTTTGGATCCGCATGGAACATGAAATAGAGGCCGGCCATCTCCATATGCCTGCGCTTGAAGTATTTCATGAAAGGGATCTCCTCGGAAAGGCAGGGCCGCGGCCCTGCGGAAAGGAAAACGGCGGATCGCGGAGGATCCTGCCGCGTCTGTTCAGGGATCCTGCCGTGTGTCCCCAAAAGCCCCGTGCATCGCGCGGTACATCAGCTCCGCCTTCCGGAAATCCTCCGGCGTGTCGATGTCAAGGACCCTCGACTCCGGCATGAGGAAGGCGGCTGAGGAGGTCTCCCAGGGGGACTTCCCAGACATCCACACGCTCCCCGATGCCCAGTAGAAGGCCCCCGCGTCATGAAAGCGGGGCTCGAGGTCCTGGCTCCGCATCATGATGGACTTCCGGTCGAGCGGCACGGCAATGCCGTTCCCGTCTATGCGGCAGGCCCTCTGCCAGGGGAAGTCGTAGGCGCACATCGACAGGCAGTAGTCAGCGCCTGACCTCTTCCAGAGCTCATAGGCCCCGGTGATGTCCGAAGGCTCGACGAAGGGCGCCGTCGCGTAGATGCAGAGCACCTCGGAGACATCCTCGCCGAGATCCCTGAGGCGCCTCACCGCGTCGGCGACCGCCTCGGTGCTCGTCACGAAGTCACCGGAGAGCTCAGCGCTGCGGAGGAACGGGGCCTTCGCCCCGTACTTCTCAGCGGCTGCGGCGATTTCCGGATCGTCAGTCGTGACGAACACGCTCTCCACGGCGCCGCTTCCGAGGGCCGCCCTGATTGGATAGCTTATCATCGGGGCGCCCGCGAAAGGCCTCACGTTCTTCCGGGGGATCCTCTTCGATCCACCGCGTGCCGGGATAACGGCTATGGCCATCAGAACCTGAACTTCCTCTCGGTGCCGTCCTCGATGAAGTCAGCGGAGGCGGCCTCGACGCTCGCGCCCTCGTTCTTTCCGGCGCTTACGAGGTCAGTGAGGAACACATGGGTGACATCCTCGGCGCAGCTCTTCATCTCGGTGGCGCCGTCATCGAACTTCCAGATGCAGATGAAGTCGGAGGTCTTGCCCATCTCCGGAGTCCACTTCTCCTTCACGGAGAAGGTCTTCTCATGGCGCATCAGCTGAACCATGCGGAGCGTCCAGCGGGTGGTGGCGCCAGAGGCGTCAGTGACCTGGATCGGGGTCTGGGGCTGCATCCTGAGCTCTGCCTCGCCTGACTCCATGACCTTGCCGCGGGCATCCTTGATTACCGGGCTGAAGCCGTTGTACTCGAAGGAGGCCTTGACATTGATCTTGCCCTGCATGTCATCCATCTTGTAGATGCGGCAGACAATCTCCTTCCCCTTCGCGTCGACGCTGCAGGAGGGATCCGGAGGAACATTGCCGTAGTCAGCAGCGAGCTTTTCCACCGCGGTATCAGGGAGAGCAAGGCCGAAGCGGACAAATGACGAGGGCTCGTAGGGAACGTCAGGGTTCTTCGGAACCGAGTTTATGCCGTTGTGGTAGAAGTCGGTGCCGTAGCACTCAACCACATGGCGGGGGTTGATGATGCAGACCTGGTTCGGACCCTGGGAGACGTAAATCGCGGGAGTGCCTTCCTTAAGCCCCGAGAAATACTGCGGCAGTCCGTCGCAGGTCACGCGGCTCTGGCCGCTTGACTTGAAGATGACGCAGGCGCTCTGCTGACCGACACTCACCTGCTCGGCGTCCTGGACATTGACGAACTTCCTGCCGCCGAAGGCGAAGTCCTTCTGCGGCCCGTAGCAGGTGGTGAGGTTCTGCGCGCCGGCGATTACGCAGATGACGTCATTGCCAGCGCTGACGCTCTTGACATTCGAGACGGACTCTACGGTCGAGAGGTACTGCTGCGCGGTCTTGGCGCGCTCGAAATCCATGTCATAGCCGTAGAAGCGCAGGCGCCCGCGGTAGTTCAGGGCGACGGAGTAGAAGCGGTCCATGCTGATCTGCTTGATGTCCTGGTTGCCGTTCATGTGGTCGGAGCCCCTCATGTAGGCTGCTCCCTGCACGGACTCGCCCTTCGCGACGCGGCAGTCGGCAAAGGAGGTGACATTGACCCAGCAGAGCGAGTTGTAGCCGAGCTCGACGGTCTTGATCTCGGGGATGCCGGTGAAGTCAAAGCGCGGGGCGTCATCGCCGTAGCACTTGAGCTCGTTCTTCATGCTGACGCCGCAGGTCATGTCCATGAAGCGCGAAGCGGTGATGTAGCGGAACTTCTCGCCGTTCGGCGTGCTGCCGTCGGCGTTGGCGTAGGCCTTCTTCTGTCCCCAGCAGACGGCGGTGCCGTCAAGCCCGAGTGAGCAGGCGTGCTCATAGCCGACGGTGACCATCCTTGCCATGATGTCGCCGCCGAAGTCAATCCTTCTCGTGCCGCAGGCCCTCGTGGTATCGACATCGGCCATCAGGCAGACCTTGATGTCGTAGACGTTGCTGCAGTAGCTGCCCTTCTTGTTCTTGCACTCGAAGGTTGCGGTCTTTCCGTCCTCGGACTCCGTGGGCTTCTGGCAGTCATCCGCGACGCAGACGCTGATGGTCGAGAACTCGGCGCGGTAGGCCTGCAGATCATAGGCATTGTCTATCTTCAGGGTGACTCCGCCGGTGTCGCCCTCAGTTCTTGAGGCCTCGACGCCAACAGGAAGAGGCTTTGAGAGCAGGCGCTTCCATCTGGCGTCCTCTGACTCCCTTTTAACCTTAGCAGCCTGCTCGGCGCCTGCAGCGCCGGCGCGGTCTGCGGCAACGCTTGCTGCGGCAGTCTTGCCGGCAGCGGCCGCAGGCTGAGGCGCAGCCTCGTCGTCACCGCACCCGGCTATAAATGCAGCCGCGATGAGCGGCAGACAGATATATGAATATTTCATAGTGCCCCCGAAAAAAATACCGGTGATATTTTAATATAGCGGGAGCTCACAAAACGTGAAACGTGTGAAGAATTGGATTACAAATTGGACAAATTACTGACTGAAGCCGGAGCTCCGGGCATGCCCGGCACCAGCACTATGACCGCCATCTCCGGAGGAAGGTCATTCCTTGTTGCCGGAGGATCCGGCATGACAGGTAAAGCCCTGCGGCTTGACCTCAGGAAGAGGTATCCCGGGTGCAGGATCACCCTACTCTCCGGGGGCTCGCTCCCGCTGGAGCCGGAACCTGGCGAAGCTGTCATCAGGATGAGCGACGCTGAAGCCTCCCGCGGCACAGTGGAGGCTGACGCGGTGTTCGCGCTCGCCGGGGAGCCGGTAAACAGCAGGAGGATAACCCGCGGCAGCCTCGCGGCAAATGCCCATGGACGGGTCGGACTCATGATGAAGGCAGCCGCGCTCCTCAGGGCCCCGGCGCCGTTCTTCGCCGCGTCCGCGATCGTGTCAGACGGGAGCAGGCTCCTCCGGGAGTTCCGGGACAGCCTGGAGGCGGAGGCCCGCAAGGCTCTGAGCGCGGAAGGCATCAGCCCGGTCTTCGTGAGGTTCCCCTTGATTCTCGGTAGCCGCGGCATGCTGCCCGTGCTCCGGAAATTTGCCCGTCTCCGCCTGATGCCATTTTTCTTACCTGAGGAAAAGCTTCCCGTGACGGCGGCGGAGGACGCCGCCTCATTCCTCTCCTCGCTACCCGGGACAGATTCACTGAATGGGGCGCGGATGCCCCATCAGATGAGAACGCTCCGCGAAATCGTGAGGGAAGCAGCCGGGAACAGAATTCTCCTGCCGCTTCCCGCGCCGCTTGCGCTCCTGAGGCTCCTTGATCCGGGGACCGCGGAGCTCTTCGGGAAGTACAGAGAGGAGCCTGGAACAGTCTCCCGTCCCTAGAGGTCAGTCAGGGGACTTATCAACGGACGTGACGCTTACAAGGCCGTTTTCAATGGTGTAGCGGAAATTGAGGTCCCAGAGCCTTACGCCGTAGATCCTGCCGCTCTCGTGCTGATACGCGGGGCGAGGATCGTAGGAGAGGATCTCCTCCGCCTCCGCCCTGATGGCGCCGCGCCCGAGGGACTCAAGCTCCGAGAGCGCCTCACCGGTGAAGGCCACCTGAAGCCTTTGAGGCTCCTCCCTCGCAAAGCCCGAGACCGCGTCCGGATGCGAGTCCGAGAACCTGATATAGGGCTTGATGTCATAGACCGGAGTGCCCGTGACGAGATCCGCGCCGAAGACCTTAAGGTAAAGCTTCCCGTTTTCCCTGAGGACGCCGCCGTTCCTCACCGACGAGAGGCCGAGTGAGTTCGGACGGAACGGGCTCCTTGAGGAGAACACCCCGACTCTGGTGTTCCCGCCGAGCCGCGGGGGCCTCACGAGGGGCCTGAACGAGTGGTCCTCAATCAGGGAGAAGCCGAAGATGAGCCAGAGGTGCGAGAACTCCCCGATGCCCCGGAAGGCATCCTCGGTGTCATAGGGAGGGAGGATCCTGAGTCTGGAGGTGACATTTGAGGCAAGCCCGCTCTGCCTCGGGACGGAGAACTTCTCCCGGTAAGGCGACTCGATTATCCCCACGGGCGAGATGACAGCCTCCTCACGGGATGGCCCGGCGGCCGCCTCAGTCATCGGTCTTTTCCCCGGAGCCCTCTGCCCCGGCCTCATCAGCCTTTTCAGGATCCCCGGCCTTTGCCGGCCTGCCCTTTGCGAGCTTCACCGCCTCGCCGTAGCAGACGATGCTCCTTGCGCACATCGCGCTCTCGCGCATCTCGACGCACTTGTCCATGACCGCCGCGTCGGCGCCGGCGTCATGCGCGGCCTCGAGGAGGGCCTTCCTCGCGAGGCGCTCCTTCGGAGGAGCGTCGCGCTCGGTCTCCTGGCAGGATGAGCCGCTGACGGTCCCGAGGATCTCGTAGTCATCCCTCTTCACGAGATCCTCCTTGGTGAGCTGCTCGACGCCGCTTGCCTTGAAGTACTCGCTGAAGCGCTCGGGGGCGACATTGGAGGTGAAATGGAAATACGAGCATCCCGAAAGGGCTGCCATGATGAATGCTGATGCCGGAAGAAGACGCATGAGAGACATCGTTAACTGTCCTTACCGCCGCCATACCGGAAAGCCGGAAACAATAACACAATGGCCGAATAACGGATGAATGAACAGCGGAGATTGAGAAAGAATTGAAGTGGTGGAGCTAACCGGGATCGAACCGGTGACCTCTTGCATGCCATGCAAGCGCTCTCCCAACTGAGCTATAACCCCACAGAAGACAGCGATATTATACATGGTGAAAAACCGCTGTCAAGCGTTTTCAGGATTTTTTAGGACTGCCCCTTTTTGAGTACTCCTCGCCGAGCTTCTGCAGCCTGATTATGCCGTAGAGGGAGAAGAGCACGAATACAAAGGGCGGGAAGAGCCAGATGCGGCTCCCCTCGAAGACGACGTCAGGCGCGGAGTCAGCGAAGCGGAACTCCGCCTTCTCACCGGGCTTCATCTCCTTCTCCGTCCTGAGCACCGCCCCGCTCCTGACCTTTGTCCCGTCATTGAAGCTGACGGAGTAGACATAGGTCTTCCCGCACTCCTCATCCTTCCCGCAGGATGAGACCACCCGCTTTTCGGAATCGACTGTCCCGGTGACCTCTGTCGAGAGAAGCGGAGCGAAGAGCTTAAGCTCCTTCACCGTGCTCCCGGAGGCGTACATCGAGCAGAAGACGAGAGTCGCCACGAGGGAGAGCATCACTGAGACAAGAGCACGGGCGAGTGTCCTTTTCCGGCTCCAGAGGAGGAACACCGGAAGAGCAAGGACGATGCAGGAGATGAAGGCAAAGAGGAGGTAGGGAGCCGTCGTCCAGGCAAGCGGCTCGCCCTCGGCGACATAGAGCCTCACGCTGTCGCCCGATCCGATCCCGGGGTCTGTCGCCGCGAACTGAACCGCGCCAGCCGCGCTTTCCGCATCGGACTTCACGGCAGCATAGCCCGTGATCACGCAATCTCCCCCGGGGCAGAAGAACATCCTCCCGACAGTACCTGCGGTGTACTCGACGCGGTACTCGCCGCTCTCAGAGAAGAGCCACTTCACGGACGACTTTATGCTCGGAAAAAGAACGAATGCTGACGCGATGATGATGAAAAGGACCGCGAAAACCGCGGGAAGACGGGACTTGAGGTTCTCCATTTCTGCTCCGGAGGAGGGGACGCTCACGGGCGTCCCCCGGGGAAATAATGCTCTTTACGCCTCGGCAGGCTGCTCTGCCGCCTTTGCCTTCAGAAGCTCAATCACCTTCGAGACTCTCGAGAGGACGCGCTCCTTTCCGACGAGCTCAAGGACAACGTTCATCTCAGGAGATACGGCGCCACCTGTTACAGCAACGCGGAGCGGCATGCAGACCTTGCCCATGCCGACGCCCATCTCGGCTGCGGTGCCCTCAAGGATCTTCTGCAGCTCATCGGCGTTCCAGTCGGAAAGCGCCTCGAACTTCGCCTTCACGCGCTCAAGCGCATCGGCGGAGTCGCTCTTGAACCACTTCTTGGCGGCCTTCGGATCGATCTCCTTGTACTCCTCGTAGAAGTAGCGGGACTTCTCGGCCATCTCCTTCAGGGTCTGGGTGCGCTCGCGGAAGGCCTTCACGATCTCGGGAAGGGCGGGGCCGTTCGAGAGGTCGATCTTCTGATTGTCCATGTGCCACTTCAGGTACTCTGCGACATGCTCGGGAGGCAGCATCTTCATGTACTGCTGGTTCATCCACATCAGCTTCTTGGTGTTGAAGGCAGACGCGGACTTCGAGACGTTCTCCACGTTGAAGAGCTTAATCATCTCGTCAAGGGTGAAGATCTCCTGATCGCCGTGGCCCCAGCCGAGGCGCACCAGGTAGTTGATGAGGGCCTCGGGGAGGTAGCCGTCATCGCGGTACTGCATGACGCCCACAGCGCCGTGGCGCTTCGAGAGCTTGGTGCCGTCGTCGCCCAGGATCATCGAGACATGGGCGAACTCAGGGACTGGGAGCCCCAGCGCCTTGTAGATGTTGATCTGGCGCGGGGTGTTGTTGATGTGGTCCTCGCCGCGGATGACGTGGGTGATGCCCATGTCGGCGTCATCGATGACGACGCAGAAGTTGTAGGTCGGGGTCCCGTCGCTGCGGCGGATGATGAGATCGTCAAGCTCGCCGTTCGCGACCTCGATGTCGCCGCGGATGAGGTCGTGGAACTTCACGGTGCCCTCGGTCGGGTTCCTGAACCTTACGACATACGGCTCGTCCGGAGAGTGCTCGGAGTGATCGTCGCGGCAGTGGCCGTCATAGCGGGGCTTCTCGCCCTTCTTCTGCTGCTCCTCGCGGAGCGCGTCGATGCGCTCCTTGGTGCAGTAGCACTTGTAGGCAAGGCCCTTCGCGAGCATGTCGTCGATAACCGCGTTGTAGCGGTCAAAGCGCTTGGTCTGGTAGAAGGGGCCCTCGTCCCAGTCGAGGCCAAGCCACTTCATCGACTCGATGATGGCGTCAGTCGCCTCCTTGGTGGATCTGACACGGTCGGTATCCTCTATCCTGAGAACGAACTTTCCTCCGTTGTGCCTTGCGTAAAGCCAGGAGTACAGTGCGGTTCTTGCGCCGCCGATATGAAGGAAGCCCGTGGGGCTCGGAGCGAAACGTGTTTTAACTTCAGTCATTTTTTGAAAAATTCCCGGAAATGAAGAACCGGCCGGACGAAAAGCGCCGGACCGGACCGTGTCATAACATTATAGAAAATGCGCCGTTTCATGGCAATGCGCGCGGCATGGATCACAAATCAGAAGAGTCCCGGAATACCCGCGGAGCGGCATAACATGAATCCATGACCGGATCTCCAACGCGCCGGCTGAAAAGCTGCAGACGGATTTCTCTCCGCGGGATTTGTGCTCAGTCAGCATCCGGAAGAAGCTCTTTGCATCTGACCGCGCATTCGCGGCCCCGGAAGGCCATCCCGCATTCAACCACCCTGTCAGATCCCTCGCTGCAGAGCCCGGCCGCGTACCCTTTCTCCTCGATCTGTGCAATGGCTTTGGACGCCAGATCCTGAAGTCTTGCTTTGGCATCTGACGCATATTTGACCTCAATCACCACAGAAGATCCTCCGTCGTATGAGCTGAAAGTGATGTCCGCGTAGCCGCTGCCGGCATCAGCCTGGGACTGGAAATCGCTGATATAGTCCCCGGCGGCGGCCAGGAGGCCGTTCAGGAAGCCGTGATAGAAATTTTCGTGCGGAGCCCTGGTGGCATTGTCCCGGAGCGAGACATAGCCGCGGAGAAGTGTGCGCAGCGATCCTTGTGCCTTCTTTGAATCGCCCTCAAGCAGCTCATCAATCAGGTTTCTGACAAGAGTCCCGTACTCATTTGAACCGGTGTCTTCATAATAACCGCTTATGTTATCCCTGAAGCACTGCAGGACCTCCCTGTTCGGGATGCGGAGCCTGTTTATTCCGTCATCACCGTGTTCCTCCAGAGTGAGGTAGCCTGTATAAAGTAGAATATTCCAGAACTGCTCAGAGCTCAGATTATTAAGGCGCAGAGTGCCATAGCTCATCCCCTCATCAGCTTTTACCGCTATGCTCCTCCAGGCGAGCAGCTCCTGTATGCGGTCTGAGTCCTCCGAAGTAAGATGCGGCATAAACTGTGTAACGATATTTATATTGCTCGAGTTGTTCCAGTAAGTCTTGGGTCTGACTGCAGCAGGATCCCTGGCGTCACTGAGCTCCCTGACGTAGCTCGTGACATCCCACGGGCAGAAAAGGTCCTGTCCCCCTATGCTGTAGCCGTCATACCATTCTCTGGCCTTCTCGTATAAATTTCCCAGTCCGTAGTAGTCCATCATGGCCCTGACTTCTTCCGGAGTGAAGCCGATGGCTGGGCCGAGGCTTTCACTATCGGTCAGCACAGTGTCAATGCTCAGATTGTTGAGCCCGGTGAAGATCCCTTCTTTTGTGGCCCTGAGGCATCCTGTCAGAATACCCTTGGAGATGTCAGCGTTGCTCTTCAGCGCCTTGCTCAGCATAGCTCCGATTACCCCGCTCATAGGCTCATAGTACCCTCTCATGGAAGCTTTCTGCAAAGGCACGTCATACTCGTCAATCAGCAGCACCGGCTTTCTGCCGCAGTGCCGGAACAGAGCGCTGCAAATCGTAACAAGCGATGACTGCAGAGTTTTTATAGCCTCCGCAGTGCCCGAGCAGAGCAGATCCTCGTCAAGCAGCCTGGAGAACACTTTTTTCTCATCGGCATGCAGAGTTCTGCTGTCCTTCAGCCATGAGAAGCGGGAGGCGAGACGCCAGATGATATCCCCGAGCAGATCGCAGGCGTTCCTGAAATTAATCCCGTCTGTATCCTTGAGCGAGAGCGCGACCACCGGGTACTGCCCCATATGCTGCTCGCAGAACCCGCGGTCCGCGGTTACCTTCAGTCCCCGGAAGAGCTCCTGCTGCCTTGATGTGTCGCCGTGATGCTGGTAGTCCATCTCAAGGAAACTTCGCAGCGTGGTCATGGTCAGGGTCTTGCCGAAGCGCCGCGGACGGAGCAGCAGGAATCTCCTGTCTGTGCCTAAAAAGAGAGGTTTCAGGTACTGTGTCTTGTCAGCATAGTAGATTCCGCTCTGGCGCAGGATTTCGAAATCGTCCTCGCCAGCTCTTGGTATGAGCCGCGGCTGGTTCTGCACTTTCTCCGTCATCTGTACCCCCTGAACCTTTATGCCTGCATGCCTGACAGGAGTTTCATTTCATTCTGTCAGAAACAGCCTTATTCTAGCAGAAGAGGCAGTAAGCCGGACTCCGCATGGGCCTGCATGCGAGGCGTGTCCGCAGTCAGAGCAGAAACCCGGATGGTTCCAGGTACCTGCCTGTACCATGGTTTTTCATGCGAGGACGCGCAAATCCGCGGGGAGATCGCGCCGCTGTTATATAATGCGCGCATCAGGCACTCCGTAAGCAGGACTCAGATACCAGGCGGGTGCATCTTGTTTTTGTCACAGGGTTTTAACATGCGAACCAGCAACTATCTTCTCTCAACTCTGAAGGAGTCTCCGGCAGAAGCCGTATTGGAAAGCCACAAGCTCATGGTCAGGGCCGGCTACATCAGAAAACTCGCGTCAGGCCTCTACACCTGGCTGCCGACAGGCCTCGCCGTCCTGAAGAAGGTCGAGGACATCATCCGCGACGAGATGGCAAAGGCCGGCTGCGTCGAGCTCCTGATGCCGTTCGTGCAGCCCGCGGACCTCTGGAAGGAGTCGGGACGCTGGATCCACTATGGCCCGGAGCTCTGCCGCTTCAAGGACCGCCACAATGTTGACTTCGTGCTGGGACCCACCCACGAGGAGGTCATAACCGCCCTCGCCAGGAACGAGATCAAGAGCTACAAGCAGCTCCCGCTCAACCTCTACCACATCCAGACCAAGTTCCGCGATGAGATAAGGCCCCGCTTCGGCGTAATGCGCGCCCGCGAGTTCATCATGAAGGACGGCTATTCCTTCGACCTCACCACAGAGGGCCTGCAGAAGTCCTACCGGAAGATGTACCGCGCATACTCCAACATCTTCACAAGGCTCGGCCTCGACTTCCGCGCTGTGCAGGCCGACACCGGCTCAATCGGCGGCTCATCATCCCACGAGTTCCAGGTCCTCGCCGACGCCGGAGAGGATGTCGTCGCGTTCGCCTCCGGGTCCGACTACGCCTCGAACATCGAGCTCACCGAGTGCCTTGAGCCCAAGACCCCGCGAGCTCCTGCCACGAAGCCCATGTGCACCGTCCCGACCCCGGGCTGCCACACCGTTGACGAGGTCGCGAGCCTCCTCAAGGTTCCCGCCAACACCATCGCGAAGACCATCGTGGTCGTAGGCGAGAAGAAGGATCCCGAGGACAAGGGCCCCGCACCGCTCATCGCCATCGTGCTCTGCGGCAACCAGACCCTGAACGAGGTCAAGTGCGAGAAGATCGAGGGAGTGAAGGCTCCGCTCGAGTTCGCGACCTCCGAGCAGATCAACGCGTTCCTCGGCTGCCATCCGGGCTCAATCGGCCCCGTCAAGTTCCCCGGCAAAATTATTGTTGACCGCACCGCCGCCCATATGGCTGACTTCTACTGCGGTGCGAACCACGACGGCGAGCACCTCTCCGGCGTCAACTGGGACAGGGATGTTCCGGAGTACACCGTCGCGGATGTCCGCAACATCGAGGAGGGAGATCCAAGCCCTGACGGTCACGGCACCATCGTCCTCAAGCGCGGAATCGAGGTCGGCCACATCTTCGCCCTCCACACCAAGTACTCCGACGCCATGCAGTGCACAGTCCTCAATGAGGAAGGGAAGCCCGTCAACATGGAGATGGGCTGCTACGGCATCGGCGTCACCCGCGTTGTCGCCGCGGCTGTCGAGCAGCACCACGATGAGAACGGCATCATCATGCCGGAGACCATCGCTCCGTTCAACGTCACCATCGTCCCGATGAACATGAAGAAGTCCGAGAAGGTACGTGATTTCTGCGAGAAGGCCTACAAGGAGCTTACCGCTGCCGGAATCGATGTCCTCTTCGATGACAGGTCGGAGCGCCCGGGCGTGATGTTCGCCGACATGGAGCTCATCGGAGCACCGAGGATGCTCGTGGTAGGAGAGCGCGATCTTGAGAAGGATCAGGTTGAGATCAGGTACCGCGCATCCGGCGAGAGGAAGTCCGTGAGCGCCTCAGATGCCGTACGCACCATCATCAGCGAGGTAAAGGCCGCGCTCGGCGAGCTCAACTCAAAGGCAAAGCCGCAGGAAGAGTAATCTCCTGACAGGAAACAGCCCTGCACAGCCTCCGCCACGGAAGGGACGGGGGCTTTTTTGCCCATTCTTCAGATAACGTGAAACTCCGGTTTTCCCGGAAAAATCGTATGGAAGAGCCTGATTAGCGGACCGGAGGATCCTCGTTCCTGCCGGCCGGAGGCTCCTCGTTCCTGCCGGCCGGAGGCTCCTTGTTCCTGCCGGCCGGAGGCTTCCTGTTCCTGCTGATGGCCATTTCAATCATCGCCTGGCATCTGTCCCAGCTTTCCTCGTCAGCGAAGGTGAATACGCTGACAGGCAAATCTGCCCGGACTTCTGCAATGGATTTTTCCTGATAAATCGCAGTGGCAAGTTCAATGGCCCTGCCCAGGTCATGAGCCCGGTACTCGGGGTTGATATAATGAACGTAACGCTTATCGAAGCATACCTCAACGGCATCCTCTGGAATTATGCCGTCTTCTGCTGTCTCAACGGTGCTGCCCCAGACTTTTAAAACATAGTTGGCGGTCGGGGCTTTGTCGTGGCAGCTGCTCCATTGCTCTGTGAATTCCACGACATTTTCCTCGGGAATGTAGTAGGACACCTTATGTCCTACCTTGAGGCCATCTAGCTGCTTTTTGTACAAGCTTTTAACGAAAAACTTGTCAGTATCGATATTCCGGGCTGCCAGATTATTGATTTCTCCGTAAGAACCTTCAGCGCTCCTGCTGTCATCCGGATGCTTTGCTGTCTGAGTAACCCCCTTCCCGATATCGGCGTTAACTTCTTCTCTGGTACAGCCGTCACTGCCGCTTTCCTGCTCCCGGCGTTTTTCTGTCATTTGTTCTTGCCGTTTCTGTGTTTTCTCCTTAATCGGCAGCGTCTCTTTTCCTCCTTTCTCCTTCTGCTGCGGCTTTATGTCAGCTTCCATTTGGAGTTTCTCTCGTTCCTCTCGTATAATCTGCCGTTTCTCCTTTGCCTCCTCATCAGTCAGTCGGCGCACATCAATCTTTTCAAGGAATTCAGTGAAATGCTGGGAATCAATCCCGTTCGGTCCCAGGCCGAGAACACGCGTTATCCGGACAAAATGAGCTCCGCCTTTCCTTATTCTCTCTTCTTCAGGATCTGACACCGGATGCTTTTCACCTCTGTCTGTTCCATGATGGGCACCGCTGCCGCTGAACAAATCAGTGAGCCCGTTGCTGCTGCCGTATACAGTCATGATTTCATGAGTATCGTTGCTTATGGCATCAGCCATTTTCTCATTCAGTCTGTTGATGAAATCCCAGTCCTCACGGTAAAGTTCAGGCTCAACAGGGAATTTAAGACAGTTTCTGTATGCATCCGCGTAACTGTCCAGAATCCCCTTTATCAGCAGCTCTTTATGCTCCGCCCTGCCACGGGCTTCTGCCATAGCCCCCAATTTTCTTAACGAAATCAAGACCAAAGGGCAGTCAAACGGCCTTGCCCGCTTCATAATTGTGGATGCTGACCGAATGCAGTCCCATAGTGGAGAAGATGCTGCATTCCTGCGCCTGCTTGAATACTGCCGCCAGCAGAATCGGAAGAAAGCGATTCCATGTTTCCTGATCTTAGACAACCCGGACTTCGAGTATGTTGCGTGCCTGCACGCAGCGGATTTTTCAGAGCAGGCAACGGAAAAATTCATCCGTGAAAATATGAGGTTCCCGTCCATGGCGGAATTCAAGCGAAAGGAAGACATCTATGAATTCCTGACGAGCGGTATATATCGATCCGAGAACATGCTGAAACGGCTGCGGGGAAGCAGGAAGGCTCTCTGTAACAGATATATCATTCAGCGTCAGAACTATTCCATCAGGATTGCTGAAACCGTCTTCAACAAAGCAGATCTGGCTGTACGATGCAGCAACCTGGAAGAATTCTTCGATGTTATTGACTGGTGAACTCAGCGCAGATGCGCGCATGCCCGGCCGCGTCAATGTCCGCAAACGACGCCGTCATGCTCTGAAAAGCCCGGCCCAGAAATCTGTCTGCGGTTGCCTCCGGAAAAAGAATGTGAGCTCACGCACAAAATCATGACAGAGCGTCCGCAACGCTGTAAAATATGCTCGTTTTGAGGCATTCCGTCTTTCTGACTTTTCATTCCTGACCGCCATGATTCACAAGTCTTTCCTCAGCGCAGTGCTTCTCGCCGCCGCGCTCATTCTTTCCGCATTCTCATTCACTGCCCTGTCCGAGAGCTTCCCTGACCGCACGGCCGTGCAGACCACGCTGAACTCTCTCTCGAAAAAATCCTCCCTCAGCGATGAGGAGCAGACCGAGAAGACCGCTGCTGAGCAGATGCTGGCGCTGCTCGATCAGGTTGATCATGAGAAGTCCGAGATGGAGAAGTTCCAGGAGCTTCTCAAGGAGATAAAGGCGAAGGACCGCGAGACGGACAAGCTTATCGCTCAGCTCGAGAAGAGCGCGGCCGACGAGTCAGACATCTCTCCCCAGCGCCTCGGGAAGCAGAGCCTCCAGAAGCTCCAGAAGATGCTCTCAGACATTGACGCGCAGATTGAGCCGCTGCAGGACGAGCAGTCAAAGTACAGCGACATCCAGACCGGGGCAAAGTCTTTCTCCGAAAAGGCCCAGAGCGAGATGAAGGGGCTCATCGACGATATCGACAAGGCGAAGAACGCCATCAACAGTAGCTCGCTCCAGAGCAGCAGCATGCAGTACAAGTACCTGCAGGCATCTCTTGACTACCTGAACCTCAGGTTCTCGGACATGCAGTTCAAGCTGAAGAACATGAGCGATGTCAGCGTCTATGCTGGAAAGCGCGTGGCGTACGCGAACTCGAGGCTTGCTATCCTTCAGAAGAGGCAGGACGCAGTGACGAGGGCTCTCCAGGCTGCGGACCGTGCCAACACCGAGAAGGAGGCCTCCGAGGATCAGAAGGACGACAGCAAGCTCGACATGGCCACAATCTCTGCCAACGCCATGCTCTCCGACGAGCTCAAGGAAAACCAGGATCTCAGGGACAGTATAGACAAGGTCCGCAGCCAGAAGAGCGTCTACTCGATGGAGGAGCGCAAGACCAAGATTCAGCTCCAGCGCATCCAGTCAATCGAGCACGACATCAACGAGCAGATCTCGTCCTACAAGGGCACCGGGCTCCTCGCGCAGATCCTCTTCAGCAAGACCGATCTTCTCACCGAGACCAAGGACAGCGATGACGTCCAGAAGGACATCATCGGCAGCAGGATCGGACTCTACACCATCTCCAAAAAGCAGGACGAGATCTCGAACCCCGAGGAGTACATCCGGACAAAGTTGGAGGACAGCGCCGCCGAGGGAGAAACGCTTGGAGACAAGGAGAAGACTGCCTTCCTCGCGCTCCTGGACGAAAGGCAGAAGCTGCTCTCCGCGCTCTCGAAGGAAAGGAGCGAGCTCGTCAACATGCTCATCGAGCTTGATCTCTCGAACGAGCAGTACAACAAGACCAGGGACCGCCTCGTGAACAACATCCTCGAGCAGATTTTCTGGATCAAGTCCAACAGCCCGTTCACCCTGAGGAAAATCATGAGGCTCCCCAAGCAGACGCTCGAAGAGCTCAGGGCCTCAAAGCCCAAGTTCAATGCCGAGCAGTTCCATGAGAACTTCCCGAGGAAGTTCTTCTGGATAGTGCCGCTCATCCTCATCTTCCTGCTCATACAGAAGTTCAAGTCAAGGATCATCGCGAAAATCAAGAAGATCAACGCCATTGTGAAGGAAAGCTCCTTCAAGAAGGACAACCAGCTCAATACTCCGCTGTCTCTGCTCCTAAACCTGATCCTCTCTGCGAGAATTCCGTGCATAATCCTCGCGACCGGACTCATTGCGGCCTTCTCCGGGATCACAATGGAGGAAAGAGTCCTCACGCAGGAGGTCATCCTGGCGTTCTTCATGAAGGAGGCGCTCCTGACGCTGGTGTTCGTCTTCGTCTACAACCTCTTCAGGGACGGGGGCATGGCCCATGTGCACTTCACCCACGGCTACATGTTCAGCGCGGTTGACGACCTGAGGAAGATCTTCTGGGGACTCTCCGTAATGCTCATAGTAACCGTCCCCAACGAGATGAAGCCCATCAACGTCCCGCATGACGTCATCGGGCAGCTCATCATGGCCTGCACCAGCGGCTTCATGCTCTGGGTCTACTTCAGGATCTTCCTCAAGAACAGGGGCGATGAGAAGATCGGAGTGTTCGCCAAGCTCCTTACGATTGTGAACATCTCAATCCTCGCGGCGCTCCTTGTCATGACCGTGACCGGCTACTACTACGCCGCAATCAAGATCAGCAACCGCCTCGTCGAGACCATCTACCTCGTCATCTTCTACAACCTGCTCTTCAGCATCGCGGTCCGCGCGCTGACCCTTGCCGAGAGGAAGCTCGCCTATACAAGAGCCCGCGAGGAGAAGAAGGCGAAGGCGAAGCTTGAGGCGGAGAAGGCTAACGGCACCGCCGCCGGTGACGCCGAGGACGTCGCCCTCGCCGAGCAGGATGACAGGATGCCGATAAAGGCCATCGGAGAGCAGACGACCAAGATCGCGATGTGGACCATCATCTCCATAGCGCTCGTGGTCTTCTGGATAATCTGGAAGGACGTGATTTCCCTCTTCAGCTACCTCGACACGGTGAAGCTCTACCAGATCAAGGCCGAGACCGAGAAAGGCGTCGTCATGCAGGACATCACCCTGGTGAACATCCTGATCTCCATCTATATCGCCGCCATCACCTACGTCCTCACGAAGAACCTCCCCGGACTCCTGCAGATCGTGGTGCTCAACCGTCTCAAGGTGAGCCAGGGCAACAGCTACACCATCACGACGCTCCTCAGCTACATCATCACCGCAGGCGGCACCTTCATGTGCCTCAACGCGCTCGGCATGGAATGGGAAAAGCTCCAGTGGCTGGTCGCAGCCCTCTCGGTCGGACTCGGCTTCGGCCTCCAGGAAATCTTCGCCAACTTCATCTCGGGCATCATCCTCCTCTTCGAGAAGCCTATACGCGTGGGTGACATCATCACTATCAATGGGGTCTCAGGAACGGTGCTCAAGATCAGGATCAGGGCCTCCACCCTCATGGCCTTCAACAAGAAGGAGATCGTCATCCCTAACAAGCAGTTCATCACGAGCAGCCTCACCAACTGGACGCTCTCCGACACGCTGATCCGCCTCGAGATGAAGGTCACCATCGGCTACTCCTCGGACACGACCGAGGTAAGGCAGAACCTCGAGCGCATCGCGAGGGAGTGTCCGTACGTCTCTAAGGAGCCGAAGCCCTTCGCGAACTTCACCGACTTCCTCGACAGCAACATCGAGTACACGCTCTACGTCTACATCAAGAAGATCAGCGACATCTACGAGACGACCGACTGGCTCCACACCGCGGTATTCAACGAGTTCAACAGGCTCGGCATCGAGTTCGCCTTCCCGCAGTGCGACATCCAGATCAAGAACCTCGGAGACGGCCTTGCGGCCGCGGCCTCTGCCGCAAATGCCGCCGCGTCAGCCGAGAAGCCTGCGGAGAAGCCCGCGGGAGGCAGGGCGAAGTGAGAAGAGTCGCAAGGGCCGAGGACAGGGAAACTGCAGGGAAGCTCAGGGAGTTCTTTCTCTCACAGGGAATAGACGCAGAGATCAGCCCCGCCGGAGGAGCGTTCGAAATCCTCGTTGATGACGCTAAGGCCGAGGAGGCGCTCCTCATGGCAAAGAGCCTCTTCGAGAGCGCCCGGGAAAGGAGGAACCAATGGGCGGACGGGAGCGCTGACGCTTCTCCTGACGGGAAGCTCGGCGAGCGGATCCGGGGCGCCGCGTCAGCGCTCCTCAGTGACATAGTCCTCAGCTTCAGGCCTGTCACCTGGACTGTGCTTGCCTTCATCATCATCAGCTACATCCTGGAGCTCACGGTCCCCGGGTACCTCCGCTCGATGGGCTACCCTGCCCTCCGCCGCGGCGAGGCTCTCGAGGTCTGGCGCCTCGTGTCGCCCGCGTTCTGCCACCTGGGGACTCTGCACCTCATCTCGAACGCGATGTGCTGGTGCATACTCGCGCCCTTTATCGAGAAGAGCCGCCCGCTCTGGGTGATTCTCCTCCTTATTTTAGGAGGCGCCGCCTTCAGCAACACCGCGCAGTACTATTTTGACTCCGCCTCAGGCTACGGCCTCTCCGGCGTCATCTTCGCGCTCTCCGGATACCTCTTCCTCCTCCGCTTCCACTCGGAGGAGATGAGGAGAGCCATACCCTATGTCGTGGCTGACGGGATATTCTTCCTGGGTCTCATCTGGATAGCCCTGGGATACACCGGCATTCTTGACTTTGTCGCTGGGCCGGTCGGAAACACCGCGCACCTCTCGGGGCTCATCTTCGGGCTCCTCTGCGGCATACCGGAAATCATTACGAGAAAGCGCGGGGAGAATACAGAGGGAGGCGCCGAGGAGTAGCGCTCTCAGAGGAGCCGCGGTCAGACCGTGAGGTCCACGCCCTTCCTGCCGTCATCCTTCCCGTCCTCACCGCCGCTTTCAGAATCCGCCTCAGCAGAGTCAGCGGCATCGACAATGACGGTGCCCTCCTCCTCCTTCTCCGCCTCGAGCTCGCCGCCGCTCTCTCCGCCCGCGTGCTTCTTCTGCCTTGCCTTCTGGCTTTTGACGATCCTGGCGACGCCGTTCTTGAATACGAGATCCGAGGGGGAAAGAACGCCCTTCCTGAGTATGGAGAAGATTGCATCCTGAGTCATGGTGTGCCTCCCGGGAGGAGTGGTTTTCTTCAGGATACAGCAGATTCACCCTGTCTGACAGGGACCTTCATCGCGGAAACAGGAAATAAAAAGCCTCCCCGGAGGGAGGCTTCCTGCATAAAAGGAACGGGCGTGGAATTACTTCAGGCTGTTCTTTGAGCCGAGCTCGTCAAATGCCTCCTGGAGGCGTGCGATGATGGACTCCTGGCCCTTTCTGAGCCATACGCGCGGATCGTAGTACTTCTTGTTAGGAGAATCAGGTCCCTCAGGGTTGCCGAGCTGGCCCTGGAGATAGTCCTTCTTGTCCTTGTAGTAGTCCATGACGCCCTTCCAGTTAGCCCACTGGGTATCGGTGTCGATGTTCATCTTGACTACGCCGTAGCTTACAGCCTCTCTGATCTTCTCGGGCTCTGAGCCTGAACCGCCGTGGAATACGAGGTGGAGGGACTTCTCAGGAAGGCCGAACTTCTCGGAGCAGTACTTCTGGGACTTGTCGAGGATGGACGGAGTCAGCTTGACGTTGCCCGGCTTGTAAACGCCGTGTACGTTGCCGAAGGAGGCAGCGATGGTGAAGTTCTTGCTGATCTTGATGAGGCGCTCATATGCGTAAGCGACATCAGCAGGGCTGGTATAGAGTGCGGACTCATCCTTGTCGGAGTTGTCAACGCCGTCTTCCTCGCCGCCGGTGCAGCCGAGCTCGAGCTCGAGGGTCATGCCCATCTTGCTCATTCTCTCGAGGTAGGAGCAGCAGAGATCAACGTTGTCCTTCAGGGTCTCGACGGAAAGGTCGATCATGTGGGAGGAGAACAGAGGAACTCCGTGATCCTTGTAGTAAGCCTCGCCGGCGTCAAGAAGGCCGTCGATCCAGGGAAGGAGCTTCTTTGCGCAGTGGTCGGTGTGGACCATGGCTGCAACGCCGTAGTGCTTTGCTACGTTGTGCATGTGGAGGGCCATGGAGATGGAGCCGATGACCTGAGCCTCCTGTCCGGGAAGATCAAGTCCCTTGCCTGCGAAGAACTTCGCGCCGCCGTTGGAGACCTGGCAGATGACTGCGGAGTTGGCCTTCTTGGCAGCCTCGAGGACTGCGTTGCAGGTATCGGTGCTGATGCAGTTTACTGCAGGAAGAGCGAAGCCGTTCTTTGAAGCAACGTCGAATACCTTGTATACATCGTCACCGGTAACAACGCCGGGCTTTACAACGTCTAAAATCTTGGTCATGTAAATAATTCCCTAAGAGTGAAAAACGGGGGAAATATTTCCCCCGCCCGAAAAATTACTTGTTGAACTCAGCAGCCTTCTTCTCGAGGATCTCGACAGCAGGAAGCTTCTTGCCCTCTACGAACTCAAGGAATGCGCCGCCGCCGGTGGAAACGTAGGATACCTTGTCCTTGACGCCGAACTTCTCCATGGCGGTGATGGTGTCTCCGCCGCCTGCAAGGGAGAATGCTGCGGAATCAGCGATGGCGTTCGCGAGAACCTTGGTGCCCTCAGCGAAGTTGTCGAACTCGAATACGCCGACCGGGCCGTTCCAGAGGATGGTCTTGGCCTTCTTGCAGATGTCAGCGAACTCGGCTGCGGTCTTGGGGCCGACGTCGAGGATCATGTCGTCATCAGCGACATCCTTGACGTCCTTGACCTCTGCTGCAGCGCCGTCCTTGAACTCCTTGGCGGTAACTACATCGAGAACTGCAGGGATCTTGGTCTCGGTCTTGATCTTCTTGGCCTCGTCGATAAGCTCAGCCTCGTATACGGACTTGCCTACCTTGTTGCCGTCAGCGGCAATGAAGGTGTTGGCGATTCCGCCGCCGACGATGATCTCATCAGCAACCTTGGCGAGTGAGTGAAGGACGGTAAGCTTGGTGGAAACCTTGGAGCCGCCGACGATGGCAACCATCGGGTGCTCAGGGTGCTCCATGGCCTTGCCGAGCGCCTCAAGCTCCTTTGCAAGGAGAGGGCCTGCGCAGGCGATGGGCGCGTACTGTGCTGCGCCGTAGGTGGTAGCCTGTGCGCGGTGAGCGGTGCCGAATGCATCCATTACGAACACGTCGCAGAGAGCAGCGTACTTCTTGGCAAGATCATCTGCGTTCTTCTTCTCGCCCTTGTTGAAGCGGCAGTTCTCGAGAACAACAACCTCGTTGTCCTTTACGTCGCAGCCGTTCAGATAATCCTTCTCAAGGCGGACAGGAACATCAAGACGGGTCTTCATGTAATCAACAACAGGCTTGAGTGAGAATGCCTCGTCATACTCACCCTCGGTCGGGCGGCCAAGGTGGGAAATCACCATAACCTTTGCGCCTTTCTCAAGAGCAAGCTTGATGGTAGGAAGAGTTGCCTCGATACGGGCAACGGAGGCTACCTTGCCGTCCTTAACAGGCACATTGAGATCTGCGCGGATGAGAACTCTCTTTCCGCTGAGATCAAGATCCGACATTTTTAATACTGATGACATATCCAGTCCCCATTATTTACACAAACAGCAGAACGGAGGTTCTGCCAGAGTCTTTCGCCGGCTCAGTCCGGGCTGTAAGCCACGCGGGAGGATACCGGCACTTATCGCCCTTATTCTACCACGTAAGAGCGGGATCTGAGCGCACCCGAGCCGCAAAAATCAGCATCTGCCGCATATTTTCCGCATGAATGATGCATTTTGCGGAAAGATATGTAAATTTTCCGGCAAATCTGCCTCAAAGGAGACATTTGCGGGCTTTTCCGCAAAGGCATGCAGCCTCACGCAGGCCGCCCTATGCACTCTTCCGGCCTGAGCCCGGAAACATCAGAGCCGTGCCGGATTTTCAGCAGAATTTCATGACTGTACGTCAGGAAGCAGCTCCCTGCATCTGACTGCGCATTCGCGGCCCCGGAAAGCTATCCCGCATTCAATCACCCTGTCAGATCCTTCGCTGCAGAGCGCAGCCGCGTATCCCTTCTCCTCGATCTGCGCGATGGCTTTTGACGCCAGTTCCTGAAGCCTGGCTGCGGCATCTGATGCGTATTTAACCTCAATCACCACGGAAGATGCCCCGTCGTATGAGCTGAAAGTTATATCAGCGTAGCCGCGGCCGCTCTCGGCCTCTGACTGGAAATCGCCGATATAATCCCTGACGGCAGCAAGGAGACCGTTCAGGAAGCCGTGGTAGAAATTCTCGTGTGGAGCCCTGGTGGCATTGTCACGGAGCGAGACAAATCCGCGAAGAAGAGTGCGCAGCGACTCGGTCGCATTGACTGAATCCCCTGAAAGCAGCTCATCAATCAGTTTTCTGACGAGAGCGCCGTACCCGTTGGGGCCCTTGCTTTTGTAATAGTCAGATATGTTCTTTTTGAAGCAGCGGCGGATCTCCTCGTTCGGGATACGGAGCTCATTTATTCCGTCATCACAGCGTCTGTCGAGAGTGAGGTAGCCTGTATAAAGGAGGATGTTCCAGAACTGCTCGGAGCTCAGGTTATTGAGGTGCAGAGTTCCGTAGCTCATGCCTTCGTCCACCTCTGTCCTTATGCTCCCCCCGGCAAGCAGCGCCTCTATGCGATCTGCATCCTCTGAGGTAAGATTCGGCATATGCTCTGTAATGACAGGCGTATTGCTTGTGTTGTTCCAGTAAGGCTTAGGCTGGAATGCAGCTGGATCCCTGACGTCACTGAGCTCACTGACGTAGCTCGTGACATCCCACGGGCAGAAAAGGTCCTGTCCCCCGATGCTGTAGCCGTCATACCATTCCCTGGCCCTTTCGTATAAGTCTCCCAGTCCGTAGTAGTCCATCATAGCCCTGACTTCCACCGGAGTGAAGCCAATGGCTGTGCCGAGGCTTTCACTATCGGTCAGCACAGTGTCAATGCTCAGATTGTTGAGTCCGGTGAAAATCCCTTCCTTGGTTGCCCGGAGGCATCCGGTCAGAATGACCTTGCTGGTGTCGCTGTTGGTCTTGAGCGCATCGCCAAGCATTTCTCCGATCAGATCGCTCATAGGCCCGTAGTATCCGCTTATGGCGGCCTTCTGCAGAGGCACATCGTACTCGTCAATCAGCAGCACCGGCTTATGGCTGTCTCCGAAGCGTTCCCGGAGAAGCCTGCAGAGAAAAGCCAGTGATCCCTCCGCATAGCCTCTGTTGGCTGGCTGTCTCAGATATCTGTAGTTAATGAGGATATTTAAAAAATCACGGTCATCCTCAGCAAGCTCAGGCCCGTCAAGCCAGCGGAACCCTTTAGCAAGATTTGATATAGTCCTTGCGAGCCTGTCATAGGCTACATCAAATCCGGAAGCTTTGACTCCCTTGAGCGAGAGAGAGACAACAGGATACTGTCCCATGTGCTCCTCACAGAACTCATGGTCATCCATTACCTTAAGCCCGCGGAAGAGCTCCTGCTGCGAAGAGGTGTCACATGGATGCTGATAGTCCATCTCCAGAAAATAGCGGAGAGTGCTCATGGTCAGGGTCTTCCCGAAGCGCCTCGGGCGGAGCAGCAGGAACCAGTCACTGCCGCTGCAGAAAAGAGGCTTAAGGTACTGCGTCTTGTCGACATAGTAGCCGTTTTTCCTCCGAAGGTCCCTGAAGTCCTCCGCGCCAGGCTTCGGGATGAGCCTTGTCTGATTCTGGCTTGCCTCCGCCATTCCACACTCCCTGCAGCCCTGAATGACTGCAATACGGAAAGATGAACTGATGATGTTATGAACAGCCCTATTCTAGCAGAATCAATGCTGAATCATCAGTCTGCCGCAGCCCGGCATGCCGGTTTTAAGCGAGGTCAGCGGACATTTTTCGCAGGGAAAAACCATCCGGAACCTCCCGCAGATTCCTCCCCCCTGCGCCTATCCTTTGCCGCTCCCGCGCCCGGGGAGTACAATAGCGATTCCATTATCCTGCTGTGTGAGGGTGAAATGACTGAGGAGAAAAAAGGCTTCTGGGCGGCCATCGCCTCCCTTACCATCTGGGGACTCTATCCGCTTTATTTCAGCCGCCTCACGTTCGCCTCCGACTACGTGATTGTCTGCTGGCGCCTCCTCTGGACCGTCATCTTCCTTGCCCTCTTCATTGCCGTCGGGCGCAAGACGGGGAAGCTCATCGAGATTTTCCGCTCGCCAAAAACTTCCCTGGCGCTGCTCCTGAGCGGCTCGCTGATGTTCTCCTGCTGGTATTGCTATATCGCGGGCGTAACGCGCGGGATGTACCTGGACCTCAGCATGTCCCTCTACCTGAACCCCGTCATGAACATGGTCTTCGGCGTCGTGTTCCTCCACGAGCGCTTCAGCAGGGCAGGAAAGGTCGCCGCGGCGCTCTGCCTCCTCGCGCTTGTCATCCTCTTCGCGATGAGCGGCACGCTCCCCACGCTTGCGCTCGTCATGAGCGCGCTCTGGGGACTCTACACCCTTGTCCGGAAAATCGTGAAGGTGAGCGCCATCGCGGGGCTCATGGCGGAGAACATCATATTCATCCCGGTAGCGGTGTTCATCCTGTTCTTTACCGATGGGGAGCATTTCACGAACCCGCTCGCGACGCCCAAAGAGTGGGTGATGCTCATGATCGCGGGCTTCATCACGGTCGTCCCGATGATTCTCTACACCTACGGCGCAAGGCGGGTGAAGCTCGTGACTCTCGGGTTCATACAGTACATCGAGCCCAGCATGGGCTTCATCATCGCCTGCCTGTTCCTCGGGGACACGCCGTCAGTCGCGAAGATGATCGCATTCATCATCATCTGGACGGCTCTCGCCATCCTCTCCGCGGAGAGCCTCTTGGAGAAAAAGACGGGGCACCTCATGAGGCAGAGGAAGGACAGGAAGGGCTTCATCTCATAAGAAGCCCCGGTCCTTGGTATCAGACAATCGCCTTGATGAACACGGTGATGATTATCGCGTGCACGAAGTCAATGAAGAGCGAGCCCACTATAGGCACGACGAAGAAGGCCTTCGGCGAGGGGCCGTTGGCTCCGGTGAAGGTGTCCATGTTGGCAATCGCGTTCGGAGTCGCGCCCATGCCGAAGCCGCAGTGTCCGCAGGCGAGCACGGCCGCGTCATAGTCCCTGCCCATCATATTGAAGGTGACGAAATAGGCGTAGAAGGCCATAAGCACCGTCTGCACCAGAAGTATCACGACGAGAGGGACCGCGAGGCTCTCAAGCTCCCAGAGCCTCATGCTCATGAGGGCCATCGCGAGGAAGTACTGCAGCGCAAGCTCTCCGAGCGTCCCGATCTCGTTTGAGGGAAGGTTCATCCTCCTGAAGTCCGCCACGTTCCTCATCACTGCTGCCACAATCATCGGCGCGAGGTAGGAGGGGAGAACCAGACCGACGTGCTTGAGCCACATGTTGATAAAGGTGCCGATGCCCATGCAGACGATGAGGCAGGCGCAGGCATTGTAGAGATCATGCCTGCCGGCCTTCGGGATCTCGCCGCCGGGCGCTGCCTTCACCTGCACCGCCTCGGCTTTGGGAACAGGGCTGATGTGGTTGCGTGCCATGAGAAGCTTTCCTACAGGTCCCCCGAGCATTGATCCCATTACAAGGCCGAACGTCGCGCCGGCGACGCTGACCGAGAGCGCACCGGTGAGGCCGTGCTGCTCAAGGAGCGGTCCGAAGGCCGCCGAGGTTCCGTGCCCGCCTGTAAGAGGAATCGAGCCGGTCGCGAGGCCCATCAGCGGGTTGAGGCCGAAGAGCTCGGCGAGCCCCACCCCGACAACGTTCTGCAGGCAGATGAGGAGCATCGAGCAGAGGAGGAAGATCACCACGCTGATGCCGCCGTGGATAAGCATCCTGATGCTCGCCGTAAAGCCGATGGAGGTGAAGAAAGCCATCATCAGGAGGTCCTTCAGCGAGCTGTCAAAGGTCAGGTAGAACAGCCCGGTCTTGTAGCCGATGAGGGCGAGCAAGGCGAAGAAAATGCCGCCGAGCACCGGTACCGGAATGAAGAACTTCTTCAGGATCGGGAAAAACTTCTTGATGACCGTGCCAAGGAGCAGCAGGATGACTGAGATGGCAAGGGTCACTGTCATATCGCAGTTAGCGCTAAAGAGAATTTCCTGGTTCATGATTTTTCCCCGATCCGGCGTGACGGCTAATTTTACCAGCTTTTTACATATGTTCCCTGCTCTCTCCTAAAATGAAAAAGGCCCGGAATCGCTTCCGGGCCGTGTCTTTAATGAGCAGCCGCTAAAGCTTACTCTGCGCTTTCTGCCTCAGGTGCGGCATTCTCCGAGCGGGGCCTTGACGCTCTTCTTCTCGGACGGGGCTTTGCATCGCCCTCGTCTGCCTTCCTCGGCGCGCGGCGTGCGGGAGCGCGGCGGCGTACGGGGCGCTTCTTCGGCTCGCCTGCAGTCTCACCATCTGCGGCAGGCTCAGACGGAGCCTCTGCCTCGGGAGCAGCCTCTGCGGGAGCCTCCTCCTCAGGAGCGCTGACTGCCTCAGGCTCTGCGTCAGCCGGAGCCTCCTCTGCGGACTCCTCACTCCCTGCCCCCGGAGCAGGCTCCTCAGGAGCCTGCTCTGCGGCAGGCTCTGCGGGAGTTTCATCAGAAGCAGGAGCGGTCTCAGCCTCTGCTGCGGCAGGCTCTGCGGGAGCTGCCTCCTCTGCGGCCTTCTCCTCGGCGGCTGCGGCGGAGACGCCGTAAAGGGCTGCCTCGGGAGCAGGCTTCTGCTCCTCTGCGTCTGCTGCGGGAGCTTCCTCAGGTGCCTCTGGAGCCGGGGCTGCGGCCTCAGGCTCCGCGGGCTTCTCCCCGGCAGCGGCCTCAGGCGCGGGAGCTGCTGCCTCAGCGCTCTCCGGAGCTGCCTTCTGAGCCTCTGACTCAGGCGTAGGAGTCCCGGGAGCGGTGGTCTCCGTAGCCTCTGCAGTGCCTTCCTCATCGTCCTTAGCGGACTTGATCGAGAGCGCAATCCTGTTCTTGCTGTCGATGTTCATGACCTTGACCCGGACCTCGTCACCTACAGAGAGGTACTCGGAGACGTCCTTGATCTTGGTGCCGGTGATCTGGGAGATGTGGACGAGGCCGTCCTTCCCCGGGAGGATGTTCACGAAAGCGCCGAAATCGACGATTCTCGTGACATGGCCGGTGTAGATCTGGCCTACCTCGACCCTGGAGTCAGTTATTTCGTGGATGCGGCGGACTGCAGTCTCCATGGAGCTCTCGTCAGGTGCGCAGATCTCAACCCTGCCGTCCTCGCGGACCTCAATCTCTGCTCCGGACTCCTCGCTGATGGAACGGATGGTCCCGCCGCCCTTTCCGACAACCGACTTTGCGTCAGCCGGGCTGATGTTGATGGTGCGGATCTGCGGCGCGAAGCGGGAGACGCTCTCGCGCGGAGAGCCGAGCGCTGCGGAGGAGACGCGGAGGACATGAAGCCTTGCAAGGCGTGCCTGGGAGATGAGCGCTGCGATCTTGTCTGCAGGAATGACAGCGGAGTTGGCGGAGAGCATAACGGCGGTGACGCCGCTCTTCGTGCCGGACTCAACCAGGGTGACATCTGCTGCGGCAAGCTCGTCAGCTGTGAGGTCAGAGAGGACCGTGCCGCCGATGATGCCAGCGGAGACGCAGGCTGCGGCGCTCTTCACGCCGACTCCGGCGTCCATGAGCGCAAGGGAAAGGCCGGTTACCGAGGGAACGGCAACGGCGCCGTCAGTTCCGATGACCTCGATGTCAGAGCTGATCTGATAGGTGAGGCTCCCTTCCTGCTGCGGAAGCACCGGAAGGATGGAGGCGCGGATGAAGGAGCTGATCCTGCCGGTGTCGAGGCTCTCGTCTGCGGTGTGGACATCGGCGGTGAAGCACTCGCCCCTGTGCGCGCCGCGCTCGGCGTCAAGAGTAACGACGGAGAGGGCCTGGATGCCGCCGTCAGTGAAGAATGCGGAGCCGTGGACGCGGGGGATTACGCCGACGCCCGCGCTGAGGGCTGCGACCATCTGAGCGGTGCGGCCGTCCTCCCTGTCCCCGGACTCGATGCGGTGGCGGATGATGCTGCGCAGGGCCCTTCTCGAGAGCATTCCGGCAGTCGCGGGATCAAGGGAGAGGGACGGATCTGCGGAGTTCGCCTTCTCGGCGACAATCTCCGCGCCGACGGCGCCCTGTCCGGCAAGGCCGATGATGTTGACGAGCGCGTCATCGCGCTGCCTCTCGGCCGCGCTCTCATCGGCGCCTTCCTCAGTCTTCACCGCATCCGCGGTGAGGGCCTTCACGAACTTACCGAGGAGCTCTGCCTCCTTTGCCTCATCCGGGGCTGCGGGAACGGCGGCGCCTGCGGCTGCCGCGAACTCGCCGATGGCTGCGGCGGCGGGAGCAATCGCCTTCTGGGCGAACTCAACTGCAGCGGGAATAACCGAATCGCCGGCCTCTGCGGCACGGCCCTCGGCGCTCATGGTGCCCTCAGCGGTTCCGGTAACGACGAGATCAAGGGAGCTCAGGGCGATTTCGGAGCGGACCGGGTTCAGGATGAACTGGCCGTTGATGAGGCCGACCCTCGCTGCCGCGAACGGAGCGCGGATCGGAAGGCCTGCGGCAGCCGCCGCAGCTGATGCAGCGATGATGGAAATCAGATCCGCCGGGATCTCGGGGTTCGAGGAGAGCAGGACAACGGAGACGCTGTAGCCCTCGTACTCATCTGCGAGCCTGTCGCCGAAGGAGGCGAGGAGCGCGCGGCGGACAACGCCGCCGATCTCGCTCTCGCGCCTGATGACAGCCGCGGTCCTCTCGGCCTTCCTGCCGAGAGAGGATCTGCGCGACTCGAAGGTGACCCTGAAGCCGCTGCCGCCCTTTACCACGGAGGCAAGAACGGAGGTGTCATCCATTCCGGCTACGACATAGGTTCCCGCGCCCTTGACCGCCGCGCCTGTCTCTAAATTGATTGTCTGCTGACCGTACTTGAAAGATTTGACGATTGGATCCACTTTAAAAAATCCCTCAGCCGGAAACACGCCGAGTGAGCGCTGTTCCCGGACAAAATTAATAAAAACGGCCCTCTGTGCCCCGGGAGCTTCCTCCGAGCCGTGATCGCACGGAAGGAGCCTCCGGGGCACGGGAGCTGAAGCCGCAAAGCGGCTCTGCATGCCAAAGCCCTGCACGTGTCAGTGCGCAATAATCCGGGCACGGCATGATCCGCGGTTCCCGTCCGCGGGCCGTCTAATTTCCCCGCCGCGCCATGAGCGGGCGCGGCAGGTGACAAACTTTCCCCCGTTTCCTGTTGCGGTCACGGGGAATGAAAAGAACATTCCGCTTCCCAATCGCAGCTATATCCGGCCAGCCCGGCCATTTCGATATTTCCGCTGGAGAAGAGCAGTCAGCCCTTTTCGCCTGACTCCTAAATTATAAGAGAAAAACAAGATGCTTTCATGACCAAAGAGAAGTTTTGATATGCAGCACATATTTTGGGAAAAAGCCGCATGATACGCGCTTTGGCGGAGCTGCCGGTGAAAATACTGTAAATATGAAGGGAAATCGCTGCAGGGCGTTTCCCTGAAACGACAAAAGGCAGACCATTTCGATCTGCCTTTTCTGACAAAACCGCGTCCGGCGATGCCGGACTGCTGATTAGCGGCGGAGGCCGAGCTTCGCGATCAGGGCCTTGTAGCGCTGCTCATCCTTTCTCTTGAGGTAGTCGAGCATGCTGCGGCGCTGGGAAACGAGCTTCATCAGTCCGCGGTGGCCGTGGTTGTCCTTGGGGTTCTTGGCAAAGTGGGGCTGAAGTCCGTCGATTCTTGCGGAGAGAAGCGCAATCTGAACCTCTGCTGAGCCGGTATCATTGGCAGCGCGTGCGTTCTCGGCAACGATCTTTGCCTTTACATCTTTTGACAGTGACATAGGATTCTCCAGAAAACCCGCCCTTCACTGAAAGCGGGGGAAAAGTTAAAAAACGGCAATATTCTACCACTTTTTCCGGTTTTTTCAAGGCTTTTGCGCGAGCCTCTTGAGGAGAAGCGCGCAGCGCCTGGTCTCGGCGGCAAGCGCGGTTCTCGGCTCGCCGTGACCGGCGTCGCCGGATGCGGCGTCGAGGTACTGCCAGGCGCGGCGGCGGTACTCGAGAAACGAGCGGTAGAGAGCGGCGAGATCCGCACGCCCGGATGACTTCACGGTCCTCTCCGCCGCCCTGTCCCAGTAGGCGACAGCCGCATCGGCGCAGGCGGTCAGGCCGTCATCGCCCTCGGCCGCGCTCTCGCAGATGTCAAAGCCCGGGGCAAGCTCGTCATCGCTGTAGGGCGGATCCGATATCACCGACACGTCAGCAAGGACCTCGCGCGCACCGCAGACGCCCTGCGACACGTAGCGCACCGTGACGGTCTTCACCCTGACACCCGATCCGATCATGCCAAGGCTGCTCTTCGCGGCAGGCTTCAGGAACACCTCATGAGGCCCGTCTGATTCAATCTCCGCTGTGCAGAACCCCGCGCCGCAGCGGATGGCCTCGAGCACTCCGGCGTAGCTCTGGCGGCTCACGACCTCCCTCGGACACCCGCCGGCGGCGGCTGACGCGTCAAATGAGATGCAGAGAAGCGCCGCAAGGAGCCAAACTATTTTAGCCATCTGCTCTTTCCTGAAATGAGGTCGGCCTCGCCCCTTGAGGCGCCGTCCGTGTCAGACTCGAGAACTCCCGCCGTGGCGCGGAGCACACCGAGGTAGCTGAGGAACGCGCTGTCGGTGTTTCTGAGGAGCTCCGCGCAACCCTTCTCCCTGGAGTAGCGGCATTTTGCAAGGGCCGCCTCATAGGCACTGCGCCTTGCCTCGTCGGGTGACGGACCCTCTTCATCGGCCGCAATGGACGCACTGTCTGCATCCGGAACATCAGCCACGGAAGCCATCTCAGGAGCTCTGGTGAACGAGGCAAGGATCCAGGCGCGGCCTCCCTCCGCGAGCCTTGCCTCGCGGAGCACTGCCTTCCCCTTCGTGCCGCGGGGCGGGAGCGTGTCCATGACGTCCACGGGAAGGAGCGCCTCAACCTCGGACTTCCCGATTCTGAGCTCTGCCCTGCACTCCACGCTGCAGTCAGTCCCGAGGAGGACGGCATCTGCGGAGCCCTCCCTGTCTGCGCTCCCCGCGCTGCCCTGAGTATCCCCGTAATCAGCTGAGATATCGCGGAGGGAATAGTCCTCAAGCCCGCCATGTCGGCCATCGCCGTGATTCTCCGGATGCCGGGCTTCATCCGCCCCGCGGTCTGCATCAGTCCCCGCATCCTTTTCCTCTCCGGCTGGAGCGGCAAACCAGGCCTCGGCGCAGGCGCCGCCGCGGAGGAAGCCCTTTTTCCTGAGTATAAGGGAGATCTTCTTCCCCTCGGCAGGCAGGATGTCGCGGACCTCATCATCCGCGACTGCCTGATAGTCCCGGTCCTTTCCCTTAATCGTAATCACGCAGAAATCGCCGCACTCCAGCCCCTCATAGACTCCTTCGGCGCGGACCTCCTCCTCAGGGGCGCGGCAGTTACCCGCGTCAGCGGCATAGGACACAGCTGTGAAGGCCAGTGAGACGAACGAAAAAAAGAGGAGCGCCGGCAGTGCCGTCTCGCCCCTCTTCCCGTATGGAAGGCTTTTCATTACCAGCGGTAGACCTCAGCCATGATCTCGGCCTGCTTTGCGGTCTCGCGGGCAAGGAAGAAGCTCCTTGCCACTACGTGCGCGCCGTAGCCCGGGACAACTGAAATGTAGTTCGCGAATGCCTTCCTATAGGAGATCCAGCTTCTGCTCTGCTGCAGCATTGCGGAGTCGCAGGTGCGGAGCCTCGGATCATGCGAGGCCTGGAACTTCTGGTTCGGGCAGCCGTTCTTGAGGAGCTGCTGGTAGAACATGCGGTAGTTCTTGCCGGCCGCTGTATAGGCATCGTCAAGGCACTCTGTGGCGGCCTTCTGGTCGGTTCCCGCGGAGCTCAGGCACGACATCTCCTTTGTCCCGATCTTGATGCTGGGGAATGCAGCATCCCCCGGGGTCTTTCCGGAGGAAATCATGTCGAGGAGCACGGTCTGCTTCTGGAGATCATAGAACTCGAAGCCGTTAGCGACCCTCTGCCCGATGAGGCTCTCCGGATCAAGCGCGAGCGAGAGGTAGTTCTTCATCTGGGAACGGTAGATCTCATAGTACTGGAAGCTCTCGGCAAGCGCGGATCTGCACTCCTGGCTCGCACCGCAGCGCGAGGAGGCCTCGTCATAGGCAGCCTGGTAGCGCTCCTCGAGGACCTTCCTCACCTGCCTTGCACAGCGCTCGAAAAGGGAGACCTTCCCGTCAGTGTGGCTCACGCAGTTCTGGAAGCCGGCGATGAAATCGGTTGACGCGAACTTCTCAAAGACAAACTCATACGGCTGGAGGCCTGTGGGCAGTATGTCCGCGCCTGCGGAGACGCTGAATGCGGCTGCCGCGGCGGCAAGCCAGGCTTTAAGCTTAAGTTTCATGATACCGTTCCTCAAAGGGCGGAAAGTCCCCTGGAATATCCTATCACCAAAGCGGATTTCAAACCCTGCTTATGATCAATTTTCTCCGCTTTCCGGATGCGCATGGAAGTACTCCGGCGATACGAGCCGCTTCGCGACTATGGTCCCGTCAGCTGAGACGGTGCCGAGCCCGATGAAGAAGCGGTCCGTCTCCCGCTCGAGCCTTACGGTGTCAAGCGGCCCCTTGAGCTCAGGATGAGCGGAGCCGGGGACGGTCTGTCCGTTGACGAGCGTCTGCGCCTCCTTTCCTGTGATTGAGACCAGAGGATAGTCCCCGAGCGCCGCATCCGGGGGAAGCAGGACCGCATCGAGCCCCTCGAGGCCCTTCTCCTCGAATATTCTCTCGAACTCCTCAAAGGTCCGCATCTCTGATGCCGGGAAATGCGAGACCGCGGTTCTCCGGAGCGCCGTGACATGCGCGCCCGAGCCTAGCCTCTCCCCGAGATCGTCCACAATGGTCCTTATGTAGGTGCCCTTCGAGCAGTGCACCCGCATCGAGGCGCTCACGCCGTCAAAGGAGAGGAGCTCAAAGGAGTAGACCTCGATGGGCCGGGGCTCTATGGGGACCGTGATGCCCTTCCGCGCGTACTCGTAGCAGGGCTTCCCGTTGTACTTGAGGGCCGAGTACATCGAGGGGACCTGCATCTGCTTTCCGAGAAAGCCCTTCATCGCGAGAAGGAGCCCGTCGCGGTCAAACTTAATCTCCCGCTCCGAGACCGTCTCTCCGGTGGAGTCGGAGGTTGTGGTGCGCACTCCGAAACGTGCCGTCACCTCGTAGAGCTTGTCCGAGGAGAGGAGCTGCGTCCCGGAGAACTTCGAGGCCTCGCCGAAGCAGATCGGGAGCATCCCGGTCGCCAGGGGATCGAGCGCCCCGGTGTGACCGCAGCGCTCGGCTTTGAAGAGCTTCCTCAGCTTCTGCATGGCGAAGTTCGAGCTGACGCCCGTCATCTTGTCAAGAAGCGCTATGCCCGTGACCGGGCGCCCGTCCTTTCTCTTCACTCACTCTTCTCCGGAGAATCTGCCTGAGCGCCTGCGGCGCCCTCCTTTCTCTCGCGCCTCTCGCGCTGCCTCTCGAGCTCCTCGTCGCGCCTTACGCTCTGGTCAACCAGGTGCCCGATGCGCATACCCTCGATGAGGGAGGGATCATAGAGGAAATTGAGGTCCGGAATGACCCGGAGCTTCATGTTCTTCCCCACGGCGCTCCTTATGTAGCCCTTCGCCGCAGTGAGGATTTTGAGCGCTCCCTTGATCTGCTGCTCGGTGAAGTTGAGGAACGTGAGGTAGACCCTCGCGCTCTTGAGGTCCGGCGAGAGATCCACCGATGAAACCGTCGGCATGCCGAGTCTCGGATCCTTCAGATCACGCTGGATGATTACTGCTATCTCCTTCATTAACTGCTGCCCGACCCTGCGGGAGCGGCTGAATTCTCGCGGCATAATGCCTCCATTGAATTGGTGCCCGCTTTCTCTGCGGACAAAAAAGGGGCGTGCCGTGACATGCCCCAGTTCTTTCAGATGAGACTCGATCAGAGCTCGCGCTTGATCTCGACGGTCTCGTAGACCTCGATCTGGTCGCCTACCTGGACATCGTTGTAGTTCTTGACCGCAATGCCGCACTCATAGCCCTGCTTGACCTCGGAGACGTCGTCCTTGAAGCGGCGCAGCGACTCGAGCTGGCCCTCGTAGATAACGACGTTCTCGCGGAGGACGCGGATCGGGTTGAGGCGCTTGACGGTGCCCTCGGTAACCATGCAGCCTGCGACCGCGCCGAACTTCGGCGAGCGGAACACCTGCCTTACCTCGGCAATGCCCACAATCTCCTGCTTGAACTCAGGAGCGAGCATGCCGCTCATGGCCTTCTTGACCTCGTCAATCAGATCGTAAATGACCGAGTAGTAGCGAATCTCGACGTTCTCGGACTCGGCGATCTTCTTCGCGGAGGCATCCGCGCGGACATTGAAGCCGAGGATGATGGCCTTGGAGGCGGAGGCAAGCGTGACATCGGTCTCGGTGATCCCGCCGACGCCGGAGCCGATAATCGACACCTTGACCTCGTCGGTCGAGAGCTTGATGAGGGAGTCGCGGATCGCCTCGACGGAGCCCTGGACATCGGCCTTGAGCACCAGGTTGAGCTCCTTGACGTCGCCGTTGTCCTCCTTGAACATGTTCTCGAGCTTGGCCTTCTGCTGCTTCGCGAGCTTGATCTCGCGGAACTTGCCCTGGCGGTAGAGGGCGACCTCGCGGGCCTTCCTCTCGTCGGTGACTACAGTGACCTCATCGCCGGCGCCGGCAACCGAGGAGAGTCCCTCGACCTCGACAGGGATTGAGGGGCCTGCCTCCTTCACGCTGTTCCCGACCTCGTCGCGCATCGCCCTGACACGGCCCCAGCCGAGCCCGCAGAGGATGATGTCGCCGACATGGAGCGTGCCGTCGCGGACAAGGACGGTCGCAACCGGGCCGCGGCCCTTGTCGAGGCGTGACTCGATGACGACGCCCTTGGCCATGGCGTTCTTCACTGCCTTGAGCTCAAGCACCTCGGCCTGGAGCAGGATGGCGTCAAGGAGCTCGTCGATGCCCATTCCGGTCTTCGCGGAGACCTTGACGAACTGGACGTCGCCTCCGAGGTCCTCCGAAATCACGCCCTCCCTCATGAGCTCGTTCGT
>DEHC01000002.1:0-15826 GCA_002351705.1 Gammaproteobacteria bacterium UBA2810
TGCCACACAGGACCAGATTAAGAACGCTCAGAAATCAGTAGCGCGTCTTGAGGCCATGCAGGAGAAAGAGCTGTCTGAGGAATACAGCAAGCATCTCAAGGACTTCCTGGGACGTGACATAACCGATAAGCGTCCGGATTTGAAGATGTACATGAATCCTGAACTCCGGAAGGCTGCCGAGCTGGAGCAGACGCAGTCCCAGTCCCAGGACCAGACACAGAAAAAGGCACCACAGCAGCAGTCCGGCGAAGCGCAGCTTAACGGAGAGCTCGACAAAATATTAGAGGAGTTGAAGGATCTGAAGGCGCAGAACAAGCTCCTTAGTAAGCAGATTGAAGATCTTAAGGAGCAGAACAAGACACTGACCGCTGAGATTGAATCCGTGCGTAAAGAAAACAAACAGCTGAAGGAAGATATTCAGAAGATGCGTCAGACGCAGCAGGCGCCTGAGCCTGAGAATGCGTATCAGTTAAGGCTCTACGAGAACAATGGCAAGAAATTCCTGAACTACATTGTCAACGGTGACGTAAAAAATGACGATGCACTGGTCAAGGAAATGGCGTCTAAAGACTGGAAGCTGGGACGCAGCAACGGGCACAAGTATTTTTATCAGGAAGTCAGGGAAGGTCAGGCAGAGTCACAGCAGAAGGAAGCAGAATCAATCTTATCTGCCCATGGCATGTACCAGGTCGAGCAGCTTCCTCTGCTTGCTTCTCGCGACAGGGGCCAGGAACGTGGAGGACGTGGCCGTTCATGAGCCAGAAGCAGGATGATAACAGCATAGGCCGGCGCCTCATTATCAGAAACTTCCCTGTCGAATTTGATGATGACGCCGCCGACCTGCTCGGGATTCAGGAATCAAAATCAGCTCAGAATCAGAAAAAGGCTGATTTTGATGAGCTGGTGAAGAACGTTTTAAGGGATTACAAGGAGATTGCCGATGAAAGCAAAGATAGATGAAATCATTGGAGAAGTGGCTAGGGAAGTATTACCCGAAATTCATTCCGGTGTGCTTCCTCTTGCCCATAATCCTGTGACAGGAGAGACTTACATTGGTGTCAACCAGATGGCTCTTTCAAACAGGGCTGACAGATGTGGAGACGGACGTTTCCTGACAGAGGCAGAGGCAGAGGCCGAAGGCGGCAAAATAAAGAACAAAGACGCCGCTGTAACCGTATGGCTCAAAACTGACGGCACGCTCAGGCCTGTAAAGCTTTTCAATATCACTGACTGCTCATTCCCTGCTGACAGTCCGCTGTCAGGTCCGGAGCAGATACCTGCAATCCATGACATGAATCAGCTTCGTGAAATGCTTGTTTCCGGCCTTGGCACTCAACACGCACAGGAAATTGACGCAAATATTAAGAGGGAGAACAGAAGACGTCTTCAGGAGTTGGTAAATGAGCTCTGTCTGAGCCGTATTCCGGCAGATGAGAAAGATCCTGATCTCCGGGAACTGAAGGCTGAGGTAGCGACATGTTTCATTTGCGCTGATTACGGACTGGATTACCGGGTTGGAAGACAATTGCAGCAGCTCGATGTTAATTCAAAATACAAGGATACATACCAGAGGAGACTCTACGCTGCAATCAGGAATGCGGGGACTGTGCGCCGTGAATGTCGTGCGCTGATACCAGCTGAATTGCTTGCTCATCCTCAGCCGGTACGCACTGCTGTAAATCATGAAGATATGATGAGTCCTAACAAGCTCATGTCAATGCTTGCGCATTATCGTGATGAACGTGCAGGAAAGAAGCAGGACATAAGCATTGTTAACAATTTGATTAACCAGATTGCCGCGGAACAGTCTCAGGCTCAGACGGCAGAACAGACCTCGCAGCAGGCATCTGCAGCGGCTCGTGATGCATATGACACGCGAAACGAAACAAAATCGGTAACACGTGAGAGGCCGCTTTATGATAGCGAGCGCACTATGGATGATAGTGAGAGCACTATCAAAGATTCTACCGTAGAGCACGCTTACAATTCTGGTTCTAATTCGATTTTCATCAACCAAAACAATCAGCAGACTAGTGGGGTAAGGAATGAGAGTGGACGACAGGGCGATCAGGCCGGAAGAGGAACGGACAGTGTTTTACCGGATAGTGGTGTATCGCAGGCTGGGACTGACGCATCCAATAATCCTTCGGGTGAGGGATTACGAACGGGAGTTGGTGGAACGGTACGAAGAGCTGACCGGATGGCAGTGCGAAGAGGAGGACTGGGACAACCTGGTTCACAATCTGTTCGGCAGACGCTATCAGGCAATGATGCAGATGGCAATCGAGGGCAAGCTGATTCCGTTCATGCAGCTGACAATGAAGGAGTTCAAGGATCAGAAATATCAGATCATCAAGGCGGTGGAGAAAGAACATCTGAGACCAGAGCCGATGATGTATCGGATACAGTCGCTTTCAGCGGAACTCGCGTCGGCCATGGTGCAGGATCAGTATCCGGACATGGAACCGGAACAGTTCGAGGATCTGATGATGCCTCTTCTCGTCGAGTCAGCACAAAAGGAAACGATGACAGAGGAGCAGCAGCGGTACGAGTATTGGATGGAAAGGTACCTGGCGCCGCTTCCGAAGAAGATAACCTGGGAATATCTTCTGGCAGAAGCGAGGGAACCGGAGTTGCCTCCGCAACTTTCGCGACAAACAAAGGAAACGTTGGATCTGCGCAAAATAATCATAATCATGATGACGAGCTGGTATTTGATGAGAATGAGTATTGGGGATCAGGAAGTGCCGATGCCGGAGGACGTACTGACGCAGCAGGAAATGGATCAGATAGAACTCCGGAACGAACTGGTGTATCCGCAGTTCGAGATGAGACTGTTTCAGAGTCTGGGATTGGAACTGGAACAGTGGGGATCTTCAGCAGACGAGATGGCACAGCAGCTGTTCATCAATCCGAAAATTCTGAAGTATACGAACGTGGATCTGGAACATCTGATGAGCCTGCCGTTAATGAATTCGTCGAATCAGAAGTAAAGACCCATGAAAAGTCCAATGAGCAGTCTGGAAAGTGGACTGAAAGAGTTACAAACCTTTTCGGTATGGAAGTCCACGTCATTTCACCAGATGCCGATGATGCCGATAGATTGGTAGCAAAGGCGAATAAGCTGAATGATGAGTACTTTGCGAAGCGGAATGCAAAACTCGGCGGGGAGGAGAACCAGTCTGACAAATCAGAAATAGCGACTGAACAGATAGATACTGCTCAGCAGCCGAAGCATGCAGAAGCTGAAACAACTGATGCTTCAAAAACAGAGCTTGATTATCTTTCCATCTCAGATGAACAGAAAAAACAGCTTTCTGACCGAATCGATAGTTTTGCTGATAAATGGCAATTCAGCAAAAATTATCTGTACCAGGTGGCAAAGGCAGAGCATCAGCGTATTAACAAAGATCCTAATCTAAGCTTTGCTTTGAATACGGCAGAAAGAGCAGATCAATACTATAGACAAGACCTTTCATCTGCATCAGCCCGCAAAATTTTCAATTTCATAGCCTATAAGGCAAAGGGCGGCAGCCTTCAGACCAATCTGGCTTATCTTAGGGAGCTCAGGAACGATTTTCAGCACTTGCTCAATGATGATATTCGTCCGATTCTGAATCAGACGCAGACTATTGAAGAAGCACATGAGACAAATGATCATTCAGTGTCAGATACTGTAAAGCTTCCTGAGGCTGAAACATCTCAGTCAGCATCCGATGTCACCGGAACTGAGGAACCGGTCAAAGAGAGCCCGGCATTTACCTGGTCTGACAATTATCATATTACTCAAACTTCCGACGATGAGAGCGTATCACCTGGCGAAGCCTTCGAGCGCAACATTGCCGCAATTGAAGTTTTGAAGAAGCTTGAATCTGAAAACAGACAGGCAACACCTGAGGAAATGAAGACTCTTGCTGGATTCACGTCCTGGGGAGGCATCGGCGAGGAAAGCTTTGACCGACTCAATGATCCGGAATTCCTTGAAGAGCACAGCACACTGACTGGGCAGGACGTCAGCGAAATCAGGAATATGGCTGCTGGTGTGGGCAGCGATACCGGATACTATACGTCAAAAGAAGTGATCGATCGTATCTATGGCACATTGGAGCGCTTCGGTTTCAAGACCGGAAGCATCCTTGAACCATCATGCGGTACCGGCAACTTCATCGGATGTCTGCCAGAAGGCCTGCAAGACTGTCATGTCGACGGGGTTGAACTCGACACGTATTCGGCACGAATTGCCAGCAAGCTTTACCCTGCTGCAACTATTACTCAGAATGATTTCCTGCGCACGGATGCTGACGGTAAATATGATGTTGCGGTAGGCAATGTACCGTTTTCAAATGCTTTGAAGGAACTACAAAAGGGGGTCGCTGACAAATTTGGCATCAATGTTAAGGTACCGCTCCATGACGCAATTATTGCCCAGACGCTGCATGAAGTAAGGCCTGGCGGCATCTGTGCTCTTATAACCTCAACAGGCACACTGGACAGCAGTCCGAAATTCCGTGAGAAACTTGCAGCGCAGGCTGAATTCGTCGGAACGGTCAGATTGCCGACTGGAACATTCGGCCGCACTGATACAAATTCTGACCTTATCATCCTCAAACGCCGTGACAGGCCGATTGCATATGATCCAAGCCGCAATCCTGACCAGGTATGGGCTGAAAACCATGCTATTACAGCTGATGACATTGTTGAGATGAGTTATAACGAACTCGTTTTAAGCAACGGAATGCGCATGCAGATCTCCCGTCTGTCAGATGCTGAATTAGAGAGAGAACGCTTAGATAACGGTGAGTACAAACTGACAGAGAAAGGCGTTAAAGACTTCAATGAGCTGAAATTGGAGGTTAACGGCTATTTATGGCAGCATCCCGAACAGATTGCCGGCGACGAGCTTGAGCTGAAGAGAAATCGGTTTAGCCAATACCGAATTGTGGCCGGCATTAACAGAGAGGATAAGCGCAACACTCTGATTGATTCTGCGCTGAACCGTATCAATACTGTTTATGAGGAAAAGAAGCAGCAGGAGCAGACTCAACAAAACGTCAATAGCATTGAAGACGACAGCCAAGCCAAGCTTGTTGAACTCAGCAAGGACGTCAGACCTCAGAGCTTTGCAGTAGTTGGCCGCAAGGTCGGCAAGGACGGAGAAGTCATCGATAAAGGCAAGGTCATTTTCAAAATCAGTGACAGCGAAGTAGAAGAGCAGAAATTGCCGGATAAACAGGATAAAAAAATCCGCAGCCTGATTCATATACGCGACACTGTATTGAGTCTTCTTGACGCCCAGAGCAAGGAAAATAACGAGGAAGAAACCAAGAAGCTCCGCGCAGAACTTAATCGTGCTTATGACGAGTTTGAAAAGAACTACAGCCCAAGAGAAAAAGACGTTATCTACAAGGACGATGACGGCAATGAAAAAATTGCAACGGGGCACACGGGGGCAATTCGTTCATCAAAGAAACTGTTCGGGAAAGATATTTTCTGGTCGGTTATCAGCAACATGGAATTGCTGGATACCCAAACAGGCCTCTCAGCAATAAGAACAAAAGACAAGGAAGAAGATCAGAAGCAGGGGCAAGGGAACAAGGGGAAGAAGAAAGAGAAGATCCATGCAATAAGATCAGACCTTTTCACGAAGAACGTTATCAATGTATCGCACGAGGAAAATCATGCCAGCGAGGCAATTACAGCGATGAATCTGTCGCTTGCTAACTTCGGCAGGGTTGATCTCAGATACATGTCGAAGCTGATGGAGGATCGTGATCCAGAGTCAATCATAGCTGAACTGACTGAATCGCATGTGATGTACCGGGCTCCTGAGCAGATAGACGTCAATGATCAGCTGTCGGGATACGTAACGAAATCTGAATACCTTTCAGGTGACATCCGGAGAAAAATTGAGGCAGCAAAGCAGGCGGGGTTAACCAGAAATGCGGAAGATCTTACGGAGGTCCTTCCGGTTCCGCTCACGGCAGACCAGATTGCTGTGCAGCTCGGTTCACAGTGGATTCCGTCTAAATACTACGAACAATTTTTTCGGGAAAACGCTGGAAACCAGGAGAATATCAAGGTCACATACCTTCATGCGGATGACTTCAGTCAGTTTACAGTTGACGGTAAGGCCAGTTCACCGCGGTATGACACTCCGTCAATGAAGGCGACTGAGATATTCGAGCGTGTGCTGAATCATAAGTCCACATCGGTCTATGAGACCGTGAAGGAAGGTGATAAAGAGCGAAGAAAGATTAAGGAAAAAGAATCCTTTGAGGTCCTGAACAAAGCCAATCTCATGAGAGAAGATTTTGCCAAATGGATTTGGCGTGATGAAACGAGGAAGAAGGATCTGGTAGAGCGCTATAACCGAATGTTCAACTCAATAAGACCGCGTGAGTTCGATGGCAGCGTTCTGACCTTTGAAGGAATGAACAAATCTATCAACCTGTACGATCATCAGAAGACGGCCATTGGACGTATAGCGCTTGGAAAATCTACGCTGCTCGCTCACGGTGTCGGTGCTGGCAAAACCATAGAGATGATCTGCGGCGCTATGGAGTCAAAGCGCATCGGAATGTGTCGCAGACCAGCAATGGTTGTGCCGAAGGCGGTGCTTCAGCAGACAGCGGCTGAATTCATGCGAACTTATCCGGGCGCGAAACTGCTTGTTGCTGATAAAAACAGTACAAGCGAAGAAGGCAGGGAAGAGTTTCGCGGCAGAATCGTCAACGGCAATTACGACTGCATCATCATGACATACGAGCAGTTCGAAAAAATCGGGATGAGCAAGGATTACCAGGAACAGTATGCAACCCAGCAGATCGCCGAAGCTCAGCAGTTTCTTGAGGAGCATAAGGATGAGTTGGGCAGTTCGGACTATCGGAGCACAAAAGCTATCAATGCCAGGATTGATCAGCTAAAAGATCGTCTTAACAAAATTACGAGCGAGAAGCACGATGATGGTCTTCTCTTTGAGCAGCTTGGGATAGATCGTGTTTTCGTCGATGAAGCTCATAACTACAAAAATCTGAACTTCATGACATTGATGGATGGCGTTACAAGCAGTACATCTAAACGGGCTGATGATTTGTTCATGAAGGCCAAATGGCTGAATGATAAGACCGGCGGCCGGGGGATGGTATTTGCTACCGGAACTCCGGTATCCAACTCTATCGCAGAGCTTTATACGATGATGCGGTACCTTAATCCTGAGATGCTTAAGGCACAGGGTGTCAATTCATTTGATGCCTGGGCATCACTGTTTACTACCCAGAAAAGCGGCTATGAAATCGGTCCTACCGGGGAATATCAGCTCAAGACGCGATTTGCAAACTATACAAATCTGCCGGAACTGAACAAGATGATGGGCACCTTCATGGACATCAAGATGGGAGCGGATCTTAACCTTGAACTGCCTGATGTAGTGACGCATAAAATCGTAGTTCAGCCGTCGGAAATCCAGATGCTGGCACAGCGGAACATGATTTTCCGCGGCGGTGCTATCAGGGCAGGGCAGCCTGCTGATTTCATTAAGGATAATGGTGAGCCCGGCAAGGATAACTTTCTGAAAATTACGAGTGACGGACGCGATTACTCGCTAGATCCTCGTCTCAGGAATGCTTCCGTGCCTGATAACCCGGACAGTAAGGCAAACATTTGTGTGTCAAAAGTTGCCGAAATTTATCGCAAGACAGCTGACAAGAAGCTAACGCAGATGATTTTCTGCGATCGTGGCGTGCCAAACAAGGACGGGAAATTTTCTGTCTACGATGATATGAAGCAAAAGCTTATCGCTCAGGGTATTCCAGCAGATCAGATAGCATTTGTCCAGGACGCAAAAACTGACGACCAGAAAAAGACGCTGTATGCCAAGGTCCAGAATGGTGAAATCAGAGTGCTGTTTGGCAGTACTTCTACTGCCGGCACAGGCGTTAATGTCCAGCACAAGCTTGTTGCTGTGCATCATCTTGACGTGCAGTGGCGGCCGTCTGATATTGAGCAACGCAATGGCCGAATCATTCGTCAGGGCAATGAGAATCCTGAAGTACACATTTACAACTATATTACTGAAAGAACTTCTGACGCTTTCGTCTGGGGCACTGTTGCACGTAAGGCGAATTTCATTACCCAGATATCGCATTCGAAAGCAAGAAGCTGCGAAGATCAGCTTAGTGATGTCGTAATGGATTATGAGGATCTTAAAAACAGCGCATCTGGTGATCCAAAGCTGAAGGAACTGCGCGAGAAGTCTCAGACTTTTAAGGAAATGTCTGTAGATGCTGCTTCTTACGCAGAAGAGCAGGCGCGCTTGCAGAAAGTTGTTAAGTGTAATCCTGCGAAGATAGACAAAAGCAGCCAGCTGATTGGGTTGTATAAGAAAGATATAGCAATCAGAGACAGCCATCCGATTGAAAAAAACAAGCCGCTTATTGAAATCAACGGCCAGGCAATTTCAGTCAAGGCAGAGGCAGACCGCGCGTTTGATGATGCAGCAAGCCATATCAAGCCGCATGTGTATGGTATGCCGAGCCGTATCAGAGTCGGCACTTATCGCGGTTTCGAGCTGTTTTTGCAGCGCGATCATGGTCTTGGAACTGATCTTCTCAGCGCATGCGACCAGATGAAGATTATTCTGAAAGGCGGCGAAAATGAGTACGAACTTGGACTGACCAAATCCGGTAACCTTACGCGTATTGAAGATCAGATTCTCGGACGATTCGAGAAGAAAGTAGCCATTGAGCAGGAAACTATCGACAAGTGCAATAAAGAACTTGAAGCAGCACAGAAGGCAATAGCTCCTTACCCGAAACAGCAGGAAATTGATGCTCTGCGCAATGATATCGCTGAATTGCAGCGTCAAATCATTGCATCGACACCGCGTCTGATGATTCCTGAGGAAAATTCATTCAGGCTTTACCAGAGTGGTGAACGCGGACTTCCTGAAGAGGTTCAGAACGCAATTTCTGGAGCAGGCTGGGAGTGTGAACCAGGTACAGATCGTATTCGTCCGGCGCAGCACATAGATCCTGCCAAGTCAATCAGGCCTTTGCCGTTCAAGGAAATGCAGACAGTGCTTGAAACCATGAATTACAAGCCGACCAAGGTCATGCAGTACGACAAGGTCAGCAGCGAGGAGCTTGAGGAGGCGCGCGCGCATATGTCTGAAAAACTTGAGGCATGGCGTAACGGCACCTATAAGCAGCAGTATGAAGAGACTGTTACTGTAAAGAAACAGCCCAATCATAACCAGTCTCAGGCTGCTGAAAAGAAACCTGAGAATGAGTTTGTAATTAAAGAAAGAGCCGGGAGCATTTGCGTTCTGATTAACAGGGAGATGAAGGAAGACGATCCGCTTATGAAGTCCATGCGTGATGGCAAGTGGGAGTACTCGAAAGCCGGCGGGCAGGGCTATTTTCATAAAGCCATGAATGATGATAGTGAGAAGGACCAGGTGAGATCCATGCTCGCCGGTCTTGGCATGCATGAGGTTGAGAAGCTCACTGATACGAAGACCAAGGAGAACACTAGGGAGAACACCCGCTACCACGGCCGGTAACGCTTCCTGACGTTTTCAGAACAAAAATTAACGGTGGCATTTTTGCTGCCGTTTTTTATTTTATATGATTTTGTTTGCTTTATATTGCTTTTGATTTATTATGTTACTATAATACATGCAGAAATACTGCTAATGCTAAGGCGGTATAAAATCAGGAGGTGAGCGGAGAGACAAAAAGAATATTGAGAATATTTCAGACAAGGTGAGACGGCCTGGCACGCCGTCTCAAGTGTTCACTTATTTTGTGGTTTAGCAACAAATGAACAGGAACGATTATAACAGAATCAGACAGAGCGTCTACGGCGCTATCTTCATCACTCCGGACCAATTCGGGGACTGGCTTCTCACTGACGTTAAATTTGATCGCATGCTTATCGCAGCCAACGGCAGCCGTCTTGCTGTATATGAGACGCTGAAGCAGATGGAACGCGACAACGAGCTTGGCGAGTTTATGCCGATGCTTATCAGCACCGTGAAGGATCTCTGGTTCAGCAGGCGGTCATACAGCAGGGCCTGACCGGTCATCAGCCGGCAGTCCGGCCATCATCAGGGCGGGGCGATGCTCCGCCTTTTTCATAGGAGTTTTAATGGAACTGAGAATCTATACGATTGACGAAGCAGCAGAAGCGCTAAAGCTGAATAAATTTACTCTGTATCGCTACATTAAGTCCGGCAAGCTCAAAGGAGCGAAAATCGGTCGAGACTGGCGCTTCACCGAAGAGCAGCTGAAAGACTTTCTTAAGTCTATGACTCCATCTGCTTCAACTTCAGAAAACCTCTCAGGAGGGCAGGATGTTCGTAGTGAGTGATAAGGAGCAGAATCTGCTGTCTTACGGTTTATCAAATGAGGCTCGGTCCCTCTATCTGGTCTTCATTCGTCCGCATGCGAGAAACGGGAAAGCGCTGCTCGATCTGATGGCTCTTCGGGATCAGATGTCGGTGAGTGACAGCAGGAGCCCGGATGGTTACTCCTACCGCCCTGATGACGACATGCTGCAGGAGCTACTCTTCGAGCTTCTCGGACAGGGACTCATTGACAGAAGGATCGGCGCAGAGGGGCTCTTTCATGACGGAGAGACAGTCTTCCTCCCGGCAGCTGACCGGAGCCGGAGATTTTACCTGTCCAGATGATGATTAGCTGTCTGACTGTTTGACAATACGGTTGACAGTTGACCGGGACAGTCCTGTCATTCTGGCAATTTCGTTAATCTTTGCGCCGGTCTGGTAAAGCTTCTGGACCGTGTCGGTGTAATTATTGGTCTTCGATGGTCTTCCACCGCATCTCCCTCTGGCCTTCGCTGCTCTGAGTCCTTCGCGCGTCCTCTGGCTGACGAGATCACGTTCAAGCTGGGACAGCCCGCTCATGACAATCAGCAGAAAGTGAGTATAAGGATTATCAGGTCCTGTATTCAGCCAGGTATCCTTGAGACTCCTGATGCTTGCCTGCTTCTCAGTGATGCTTTCAACTATATCCAGCAGATCTTTTGTGCTGCGCGATATGCGCGTAAGGTCAGTAATGACGACCTCATCCCCGGGCTTCAACTCAGAGATCATCCTGTCGAGCTCCGGCCGGTGCCGTTTCGTGCCCGTCATTTTTTCCTTATAGACAGATCTGCTGTCAACTCCTGCCGAGGCCAGGAGATCGAGCTGCCTGTCGAGCGACTGATCCGCTGTGCTGACGCGGGCGTACCCTACAATCATGATTTTTTCCTGCTCAAAGTGTGTCAAAAACGTATCAAAAATCAATTTGATTTTGACACGTTTTTTGACACATTTTCAAGCCTGAAAAAGCCTGTTTTGACGTGGTCTGGGGAAAGTGTGTCAAAAACATTCGTTTTTGACACACTGGCGGGTAAAAAGAAATCCCGCCCCGGCAGCGGGGTAGCAAGCCGGGACGGGATCAGGATTTGAGTAATGATCCTGGATCATTGCTGATCCTGTTGAATGGTAGCACAAAGCTAGTAATAGAGCGGCTCGCCCATAACCTGCCCGTCTGTATCGATGAACTCAAGATACCGTTTTGTGTCAGTGCAGCCCTTCGGAGTATTTGAGTCAGGACCATAGCTTCCATGAAGACATGGCTGTCCCTTTTTCCAGTAACCAGGAACAGTTTTGTACGACCTGCATGTCTTCGACTCCTTGGGACCCATGCTGGTGTAAACCGTCTGAGTTCCCCATTCGGCGCACTCCGTATGTTCACGAATGTAGGCCGCATAGCCCTGGCGGTAGCTCAGGCCGGATGAACCGTCTGAATTCTCATCGCATGATTTATAGGGCGGTAGCGGTGCCATATGATGATCCCTGCGCCAGTCATACGCGTGCTTCGCCTGCTCACAGCCTGACGGGAAGCCATAAGGAGCGCAGAGCCATTCGGCGCACTGGTCGTCATGGCTAGGTACAGCGCAGGCTGCACCGGAGTACAGGCCAAGGACACTAAAAACAATTCCGATAAAGATTCTGTTCATGTTATCTCTCCTCAAAGGCCAAGATGCGGTCCGTGCCTTCCACGGTTCAGATCCTCTTTTCTAAAATCTTTGAGTTCCTCAGAGCTTACCTGCTTGTACTCCAGTGTATCAGTCAGAAATTGAGAAATCCGGCGCTCCTGCTCATGGTATGAAGCAGACTTGCCGGATTCGTCATTGCTGCTGATGCAACAGATGCCCGGGCAGCTCTTCAGCGTGGATAGCTTGTACTGCCCGGCATTCTTTGCAAGGAAACTGCTGATCTCGGATGCGACCTTACTATCAGGAACGTACCGGAAGAGAAAGACGTTAGTTTTGCCTTGAAGTGGTTTCAAAGCCCAGCATTGGGACCGTACGTCTTGATGAACGCCTCCATGATCTGCGGTTGTAATCTCGCTACGCTGCTTCGGATTAACTTCAGGTCGCACAGTTCGTCCAGAAGTGGTGTTGGCGTTTTCGGGGACTCTACCAAGCTGTACAGTTCCTTTTCCGCTTGAATTCTGATTTTCAAGTCTTCTGTCTGACGACCTGTCAGACGCTCGTACCTCAGCTCCATCTCCTCCGTCAAGTCTGACATCATGTATCTTTGGGAGTCTCCTCTCAGACTTATCGCTTCTTGGACCAGATCCCGGAGCATTTTTTTGTCCGCGATCATTATTCTGTTGTAATACTGCATTTTTCAACTCCTCTGCTTTAAGCAGCCTTCCATCCATTGCATAACGCTTTATCTGTTCGCTGGCGTCATGCTCCATCAGAATAGGCCGTTCTTTTATTCCAACATCCGTATCCCAGTGCGCGAAGCTATCACCCTGCTTAAGGGAAAGCACGTCTGATTTAAGAAATTCGAATGTCTCCGTGATTTTATAGCACTGGCTGTCATCTACATTCAGTGAGATAGTGCTGATATTTGCTTCTTTGCAGGCGGTTGCCAGAGTACGTTCCGGCAAGAGCATCTGCCATACCGGATCCTTCAGCCCTTCATCTGGCTTATCAGACCAGCCCAGATTCATTGACTTTGCCTTGTTCAGTACAAAATCAAAATCCATCTGTCCGGGATTCCAGGTCAGATCCAGCTTGCCTTCAGGGCTGCCTGGTGTTATTGCCCAGCCGGTTCCCTGAAGTGATTCCTGTAGCCTGTTTTTCTGTTCCTTAAGGCCATCGTTTCCCGCTGCTTCGATTTCAAGATGAGCCCGCTCCTCTATCCGATCATCGACAGGCATGTAGAAGTTCCAGAACATAGCTTCAAGTGGGAGCAGACGCTTTGTTTGCTGGAATCTGCTAAGCATCCTTGAAAGAGACTTGTTCCATGCCAAATCCACATACTGAACAGAGACAGTATAGCCGGCGGCCTTAGCCTGTTCAACCACTGCTGCCATCTTGTTTGGACTGCCTCCAACCTTTGGCAACACGATGTTCTCTCCGGCGGCCATGGCTTTCTTCAGGATTGCCTTTTCAACGTCCTGGCTCTCATCATGGACCAGGGAGCTGCCGAATCCGTCACGGTATTCCTTGAACATCTTCTTGTACTCGTCATTGTCGAGTACGCGGGCCTCTTCTCTGGCCGAGATGATATTCGCTACGGTGGACTTGCCCGACGCGGGAAGACCAATCAGGATGATGAGTTTTTTGCCATGGCTGATTGTGCCGCTGTAGTCTATTAAGTGGCCTTCATTGTCTAGAACGGCAGAACGGATTTCATTGAGTCCTCGTGCTACAGCATCTTCTTTACGAACTTTTAGAATTTCAGGCGAAAAGAGAGTCGTTTTTACTTTGTCTAAAGAACAATTTTCGTCAATGTCGCCACACTGAACAAGATCTTGCTTAAGTTGCCTGCTGGCGTCATCACGCTTTTCAATTCCGGACTGAATTTCGGGATTGCTTAAAATCACCTGCGCACTGGGGATTGTGCTGCCGAGAATGTCAGTCTTGTATGCAAGAGCCTTGACTATCTGGTCAATAGTGGATTGAGTAGTATCGCCGGACGGCTTACTGACCTCATTGCTCTGTCCCGATGATGGAATATTGTTTTTCATAAGTCAATACCTTTATCTGAATTATTTCTTGAACAACCTGGTAACCGGCGAGACGGCAGCTCTTGCCCCAGACGCTAATCCTTCCCATAAAGCTGCTCCGGCAGCCCTGATGTTGCTAGTCTTCACACTTTCAGGATTGCCGCCTGCCTTTTCATAGGCTGCCTTTGTTTCTGCATACTCTTGGGCATGCTGACGTACTTTGTCTTCATTAGCGGCACTTCTCGTAGAGGAGTTTCCGCTGTTGTAATTAGCCTTCATTTCTCTTAATGGCCGGAGGAAACTTCCGCCTTTATCCCCGTAGTATTTTTCTGAGGATGCTGGAGGTTTCCCTGAGTCTGATGAACCAGAGCTGCCTTTCCCGCTTCCTGACTGTGACCCGGAACTTCCGCTCTTGCCAGCGCCAGAGCCTGACGAACCGGACGAACTTCTGCCTAACTGCTGGTTCATTTTCCCGGTTGCCTGACGCGCCTTGCTGTCTTTCCAAGCCATCTTCATGTTCGACATAATACCCATGGCCTTGCCGGCACCGCTCGAGGCGAGATTGAGCCCGCCGCCAACTAGTTTGCCGGTACCGCTGACAGTCTTACCGCTAACGGCCGCAGCGCCCAACGCAGCGCCTTTCCCTATACTGACTGCATTCGACAGGGCTCTTCCGGTTCCTTCAGAACCAGAGTAACCGACAGCGCCGAACATGCTGCCAAACAACGTGGGCACCTTTTTTATCAGCAGATAGCAAAGCAGGACCATGATGCAGGTCTGCATAAGCTTGGTTACTCCGAGAAGAGCTCCATTGTTAGCACTATTGCGGATATCAGTTTGAACGCCGCCGAGTGCATCGTTTATAAAACTGCACGCCGCAAGAGTGATGAGGAGAACGCACATGTAGCTCGCTGCTACTGACATAACCTGCTTGAAGTACTGAACAGCCATGCTGCGCCCCCACTTGCAGCCGCCAAAACCAAGAACGAATACGCCTGCGTACATCAGCACCCAGAGAGTCAGCTGAGTCATTACTATTTCAATAACGCAAAGTGCAAGAATAAAAAGAAGAAATATCGCAAGGACAAAAAGAATAAGTATGGCCAGTAAAAGTTTAAGACTTGCTGCATTAAAACCGATATTGCCTCCGAGATCCATGATTGCACTGAATATAGCTTCAGGAACTTCTATTACGTACATGCTGAGTTGATGTATGGGAGATGCATTAAGCCCTTCAGCAATTTTTACCGCATTCTCGAATGATCTGAATATGATGACTGCCAGTTTGTCTCCGTACTCAACGAAAAACAGAAACAGGCCGAAAACAACACAAAATTTTGCAATCTCACCGAATATGTCACCTATATTGCCCTGGCGGAGGACCATATCGACAAATGTCCAGACGATGGAAATGCCTCCAAGAGTAAAGAACAGCCAGAGTGCTACTGACTTGAGGTTAGTACCCCATTTTGATGCGTGCTCCTTGAATTTGTTGCTGAAGTTGGTCATTTCTTTGACAAGACCAACAGCATCATCGTTCTTTTGGTCAGCCTTTGACGCTTCACTGTTAACTACACTGCCTATATCAGCATAGGCAGGCACTGATGCACAAAACAGTACCATCATGATTGTCAGCAGCATGGCCCAGATTGATGCAGTACATATTCTGATCATTTGCGGGCCTCATGTAACTCGTTCTGGATTTTTCCTACGACAACATCCTGCTTGTAGGAATCAGCCTGCTTCTGTGCCTTTGCATGCAGCTCATCGGCGCGCTGTGCGGCTGCAAGCTG
>DEHC01000002.1:15914-24744 GCA_002351705.1 Gammaproteobacteria bacterium UBA2810
GCCATTTCCTCGGCATTCGCCTTCATGCGTTCCGTGCTCTTCTGCATTGTGTAGGCAGGGGAGCCTGGCTTGGTTGGATCCATCATTTCATTTGCTTCCTTGGCGGTCTTCTGGATGTTCGAGAGCTTGGCTCTCAGCATGCCGTCAAGCGTCCTGGGGCAGGACTCATCGGCGAAATCAAGCATGTTTCCTATATCGCATCCGGCATCAACGTACTTGTCGAGGTTATCAACGATGCTGTTGAACTGCTTCTCAAACGCCTTGCGTTTGTCGCGGATCTCCTCATATGCCCTGAAAACGTCCTTGTAATTGTGGATTTGGGTGAGAAGCTTCGCGTTTGTGATCATGGTTTTTGTCTGCTCGTAAAGCTGCTTTGTCTGCCTGACCATCTCCTCATATTGCTTGACCATCTGGGCGGCCTGCATTTCCCACTTGTCCATGGTCTCCAGATGATGCTGAACCTTCTGCCAGTTATCCTTGATCCAGTCAGCAGCTCTTGCGTAGTCGAACACAGGCACTCCGGCCTGAACGGGAACAGGCTTCGTTACATAGCCCAATGCGAGAACTGCCAGAACCGTAAGTGATGCTTTCTTCAATTTATTCATGGTGTCACCTGCTGCTGTTATTAAGGTATGGTGCGGCAAAGGTCAGATCCTTTGTCACGACGACGTTGAAACGGTAGCCCGGACGGACTTCAATAGTCGGGCTGATTGCCATGTTTTTCCTGATGAGCTCAGAAGACGTCTGGCCGAGGTTCTGACCGAGAGCCTCAGAGAATGACGAGCTTGCTGATGCCTTGTCGCTGTCAGTGTTGCTGCTGCTCCGGTCCTGGTTGTACGCGACTGCGCCTACAACGGCAGACAGCAGGAAAGCATCACGGTATATGCGCCAGAGATGATTGTTAACAGTATCTGTGAATCCTGAGAAGCCTGCCTGGTCAGCTCCCGGCATGGAACCGAGGTCAAGCGTCCTGCCGTCCGGGAATATGAGTCGCTGCCATGCAACAAGGACGCGCTCCTGTCCGTACATGACATCAGCGCTGTAGGCGCCGATGAGACGCGTTCCCTGGGGAATGAGCAGATATCTGCCTGAAGGTGAGTCGTAGACTGACTGGCTGACCTGGGCAATGAGCTGTCCTGCGAGGTCAGAATTCACGCCTGAGATCATGACGGCAGGAATTACGCTGCCGGTCTGCACTGAATAAGGCGCAGAAGACTTCATGCTGTGGTTCAGCGTCCAGCGCGAGTCATCATCAGAATCGAACTGCTGATAGGCCTTTGCCGAGCGTGATCCGGAGCGCCTGCTGCCGGCGTTCGGGACGGGCATGCCGTCAGGCCCGAATGACTGGATCTCTTCGGGCATCTGGGGCATTTGCGGCATCTGTGGCATGTTCGCTGCGCTCTGGTAGCTGCCTGCCATGACAATTGAGCCGGGGCGGCCGCTGCTCTGGCTGGCACTATGACCGCGTGCTTCAGGCTCCTTGAAATCCACTCCTGACGGGGCAGAGAGGGCTTTTCTGAACGCTTCGCGGCGGCTCTGCATGCGCTCCTGCTCGACAGGATCCGGCGCCGGAGCCTGCTCTATGTCGTCAAACTGGTGCGGGTCGCCGCGATATTCAGGCTCCTTGGGGACGATGTGGCCCTTTTCGTCAAACATTCCCTGCTCAGTCTGTTCCTGGTCCTTTGGCTGCTCTCCGACAATGCCGTTATCCTGCGGCACGTCAGGCTTGCTCATGCCGCCGCGGTACATGCCCGTAAGGCTCTCAGCCTCCTGGGCAGCCAGATTGCCGGCAGAATCCTTCTGCGTGTCATCCTCTGATGCCATGTGAGCAACATTCTTCGAGAACATCGCGTATGCGGCTATGACTGCCACGGCCATAACACCGAGAATCAGCCATAGTTTGATATTGCCGTTTAGGATTTTCCCGTGATGCCCGGAACCGCCGTTGTTGTCAGTCGGGGCATTTTCAGGCTGCATTGCCTCATCATTCCCCGCAGGCTCCTGATTCTGAGGCTCCTCGGATGCCTGCTCCTGCGGCGCATTCTGGTCCTGAGACTCCTGATGCTCTTCATGAGCCTGTTCCTGCTGAACATTCGGATCCTGAGGTTCCGGCGACTCATCCTGGGCCTGGTTGTGGGTGGTATCATCTGCCATCTTGAGGCCTCATTACAGTCCAGTGAGACATTGAAGATCCGGTCATCGTGTATGCGCGAGAAAGTCGCATGCCGTTGACATGCACCGTCATGCGTATGCCGTCAGGCTGTGAGTCAAGCGTATATCTGAAGTTTCCGCCGGCCTGCTTTCCCGTCTCAGGCTCAGAGACGGCAAAACCAGCGGAGCGGAGTGCCGATACAAACTTGCTGGTGAACGGATCCGTATCGGCAGAATATGAAAGTGCAATCTGAGTGCGGGCAGGGCTGCAGATTTTGCCCATCTCGGCAACCGTATCGCTTATGACTGCATAGAGCGCTGAAGCGGCGGGCTGGTGCTCACGGTCAACCAGATAGCCGCTCTCAGACGCATCGAGGGCAACGCAGCCTGTAAGCAGTGACGTACCAAGGACGAGTGCAGCAAGACACTTCTTAATCATTTCTGCCTCCTGATTGTTACGCGGACCTGGCTGCTTCCGACTCCGGCAATAAGAACTGCCTGGTCAAAGACTGAATCCACGATGTAGCGGTCACCGATAAGGCGGTAATTCACCAGATTCTCTGTCTTGGAGCCGTCGCGCATCACGAGAAGCGCCGGAGCTTCTGCGGCCTGAACTGATTTCGGCAGCTGGATGATTGTCTTGCTGCCATTGTTGTAGACGCGGAGCGGCTTCCATGAGGCGTCATCGCCGTCAATCTCGTAATTGAAGTCAAGGTTCCCGAGGTACTCACCGGTTTCGGGAATGGTGTTGGCGGCTCTTGCCTGCGCCGCCTGCTGCTGAGCGGCTTCAAGCTTCGCGTAGGCCTTCTCTGGATAGGCAAAGCTGACCTGCGGCATGAAGCGGGTTGCATGCGCCTTGAGATTGATGTGGTAGGTCCTGACATTCGTTGTCACAACCATCGATGTTTTGATGCCCGCATCGAGCGGCTTCACGATAAGATGCTGGATGCTTGTCCCTTCTCCGCCGGTGATGGCCGGCTCTATGAGCCATCTGGCCGAGTCGCCGACATGGATGGTGTTCACCGTCTCGCCCGGCTCAAGTTCAATATCCGTGACATTGAGCGGTGAGCAGACGATGTTAATCGGCTGCATGCCGTAAACGAAGCTCACGCCGCCGTCGCGGGCCGGAAGCGGTGATTTGCTCGCCTTGGCTGACCAGCGCTGCGTGATTCTGAGCGCGTTGAGCTCGTCAGCCGAGAGCGGCACATCCTGCACGCTGTCAAAATATTTCGTCTCGTAGCTGTTGTCGTACTGCGTCTGCTGTGGCTGCTGTGCCTGCGGGTTCCTAATGACAGTCCTTGCTCTGGCGGGAGCGGCGGCCGACTGACCGACATCTGCGTCCTGGGCCTGGCTGACGTTGGCCGGTGCTGCCGGTGAGGCAGCGGGTTCTGGCGCTTCCGGCTTTGTGACAGAAGCCGGAGCGGCAGCAGGAGCCGCGGCCGGTTCGGCCGGAACAGTTTTGTCAGCCGCCTCGCTGACGGCCGCTGTCTCATCTGCCGCATATGCTCCTGATACAGACATTGCCGCGGCAAGCATGCTAATCAACAATTTTTTCATGATATTTTCCTGTTTAACTCAAAATCATTACAGCTTGGCCCACGAGATGTTCTGTACGTACATACCAATGGGGTTGACTCTCAGCATCGGGTCAGTGAATTTCGCTGTGTCAATCTGGTAAATGGTGACAAGGGCTTTCATGTGATCCTTCGAAATCAGATCGCCGCCTCTCGTCCTGACTGACTCAATCCATTCGACCTGATAGGTTTCCTTGGACTGCTGGAGGATTGCGGTGATCTCAACGTTCACCATCTCCTTTCTGCTGCGCTCAAACGGATTGGTGGCTGATGCGCGCATATACTCATTGATCTTGATAAATGCGGGATCAGTTGAGTTCATCTTGGCGTAAAGCCTGAAGATGTTCGAGCGCTGCACCGAAAGATCCGGCGTTACGGAGCGGGCTTCAGAGATGAAGTCAGAAAGCAGCGTCCTGATTATGAGATCGGATGAGACGCCGTCGCCGGCCGGCTGCAGCGTTCCGTAGTACGCAGTGTTGCCGGTCTTGTCGACCTGAACGACATAAGGAATGAACTTGCTGAGGCCTGCGGTATAGATAAGCCCGCATGCGGCAGTCATCGCGATAACAAGCGAGAAGACAACTGTAATGATGAGCCAGTTGCGGCTGCTGATTTCGGCTGCCAGATAATCATTCCAGACGCGTTTGGCAGAAATGAACGGATTGCGTCTCTCTGGCGGAACTTCTTTCTTTTTCATGACCTCTCCTCAAGATAGTCTGACAGTCTGATGTTTTTGCTTTGAAGCCAGGTTACGTACCAGTGCTCAGGGTCCTTCTCATGAAGCTGCCTGATTTTTGCTATTGATTTCTTGTCGGAAGAGCCGACAAAGGCAAGAGTCAGAGGTCCCAGAGCAAGCTCAAAGAGGCGCTGACCGAGCTCCGAGAAGTAGTAATACTGGCGCTTCGGGATCATTGACGCGATGATGTCTATCTGGTGGTCATTGAGTCCCATGCCCTCGTAGAGTCTCAGGTTCGCGGGATCATTGGCATAGGGATTGGCCAGGAAAATCTTTGTCGCGGTTGATTCGGTGATTACGTCAAGAATGCCGGAATTTGCCGCGTCTGACAGAGACTGAGTAGCCATCACAACAGCGCAGTTGGACTTTCTCAGCACCTTGAGCCATTCGCGGATTTTTCCGCGGAAGACAGGATTTGCGAGCATGATCCAGGCCTCATCAAGCATGATGACTGACGGCTCGCCTTTAAGGTTCTTTTCGATGCGCCTGAAGAGATAAAGCAGAACAGGCATGCGGAAACGATCCGGCAGGTTCATCAGGTCCTCAAGCTCAAACGTAGTGAACGCAGAGAGCGAGAGAGCATCATGATCAGCATCGAACAATTTGCCCATCTGGCCGCCGACGACATAGGCCGCGAGCGCGTCGCGTATGGCGTTGTCCTGAACGGTCGTAACAAAGTCGCTCATGGTGCACGCGCCGGTGCTTGCCATTGTCACTATTGCGTCTGTAATGAGGTTGCGCTGCGCCGGAGTTACCTCGACACCGTTCAGGGCAAGGATGTCGATGATCCAGTCAATTGACCAGGCACGGTCCTGATCATTGTCTATGAACTGCAGAGGGCAGAAGGCAAGCTCTGACTCGTCTCCCGCAACATCGAAATGCGCGCCCCCGACGGCAAGCGTCAGAGGATACATGCTGTAACCCTTGTCGAAGCAGTAAACATGCATGCCGTGATAGCGCTGGAACTGCGCAGCAAGAGTCGCGAGAAGCGTAGACTTTCCGGAGCCTGTCGGTCCGAAAATGAATGTGTGCCCGAGGTCGCGGACGTGCAGGTTGAGCCTGAACGGAGTGCTTCCGGATGTAAGACAGTACATCAGACACGGGCTTCCGGCAGGATACATGCCGCACGGGCATTTATCCTCACCTGTCCAGACAGAGATTGTGGGCAGAAGATCTGAAAGGTTCTGCGAGGTCATCAGCGGATGACGTATGTTATTGCGCATGCCGGGCAGTGAGCCGAGAAACGCCTGAGGTGCATTCACCGTCTCAGTCCTGCAGGAAAAGCCAAGGCGCAGGATATCTTTCTTGAGCTCGGCGCCGACATTCTCGAGGTAGGTCAGATCATTGTCATAAAGGATGATGTTCGAAGTGTAGAAGCCAAGCGACGCGGCATTGCTTGAAATCTCCGCGGTGGTGTCGTCAACGTCATCAACCTGGCGGACCGCGTCAAGATTGAGGTGATCATTGCCGATGTTGAACATCTGCTGGAGAAGCCCGCGCGTTTTCTGCTGCCAGAGACGGCGCATCTTCGCGAGCATGTTCTCTGCCTCGTACGCGTCCATCGGCACGTAGCGGGTTGACCAGCGATAGCGGCACGGGAGCTGTGCAAGGATATTGAGCATCCCTGCATAGGACTGTTCCGGGAAGCCGTCAATCGCTATAACCGATACATGAATATCGTCAATCTGCGGGGTAGTCGTCGCCCAGAACTCATGGCTGCCGATTACCTGGTCAAGGTACATCGCAACTTCAGGCAGCTGCAGTGTAGCCCTGCTTCCCGTGATGCAGCAGTTGAGAAATGACAGGAAGCTGTCATACCAGTGCTCGACGCCGGCGTCATCAGTCTGTCTGAAGCAGTGCAGGCGGTCAAGCTGGCAGCAGATGCTCATCTTCTGCTCAAACGCCTGGATCTCCGACTTGAACTGCTTGAGGACAGCGGCCGTACGGTCCTTGCCCTGATCACGCTCGTCATCGTCATAGATCATGTCGCTGAGTTTCTGCACCTTTGCTGCAGGCGGCAGCCATGTAAGCGTCAGCACATTGGCAGAATCATAAACATCGCCGTCCTGGAAGAGACGCCGGCGCTCCTCGTCAATTGCAGCGGCAACCTCAGAGGTGAACGCACTCGCGCCGCGGGGAATGTAGCTCGCAGTCGAGTCCCTGATGCAGTCAAAGTTGAGCATCCATCCGGTGCCAAGGCTTTTGACTGCCTGGTTGAGGCGCTGGATCATGACATCAGTCTCTGTTTCGCTCTGGTTGGCCGTGTCAGGGCAGGTATAGACCCATGAAGCCATCAGCGCGCCGTTCTTGCAGACAATGATGCCGTCTTCGATTTCGGCAGCGTAAACCAGATGATCCGCAAACGAGATCTGATGCTTCTCGTGAGCCGCAATCTTCCGTGCTGCGGTCATCTTGTTTATGAAATCAATATGGAAAAGCAGTGTCAGCAGCAACAGAACGCAGACAACTGCCAGCAACAGATAAATCAGCTCCATTTGAACTTCCTTACAGACCAGTCAATGCCGCGGCCTGTGTAGAAAACACTGGTTTTTGCCGGTATATATCCTGAAAGACGGATATGCGTAAGCGGATCGGTGTATGTATAGGACTTGAGCTGACTTGAGAAGACCTCGCGCATGAGCGGGTCTGCCTTTGCCATCATGCGCGATATGAACACAACACCAGTCCACAGCGCGCAGCCTGTAAGGAGGGTGAGCCAGGTCTGCAGGATGAAAACCATTCCGACAGATATCATGCCCACGCCCATCACGATCCGGCGGTCACCGCCCAGAAAGAGGTTCGGGCGGTTAAGCGAGTTGTGGAAGGTGTGAACATTCATGAGCGCAGCCCGCCATTAAGTACAATGACGTGGGCAGGGACAGGCTCAAAGGCAATCTCTGCGCCCTTTGAGGAGCCGAATTTCTCGAGCAGCGTGTTGGCGCCGATGATGAGCGATACAACCAGCACAACATAGATGATTGACTTCAGGAATCCTGAAATCTCACCTCCCCAGATGAGCATGCAGCCAGAGCCGATAATGCCGATAAGCGCGACGGCCTGAGCCACAGGGCCTGACAGTGACTCCTTGATTGAGTTGAGCACGCTCTCATAGGGCATGCCCTGCTCGGACGCAAAAGCAATGTCACAGACAGCCAGAAGAACCAGAGGAAGGAATTTGACAAATTTCATATTCATAGATATTTCCTTAGAGTGTTTCATACAGATACTTACCTGACTGCCGGTCAAAACCTGTCAGTCTGATAATTGAGCGGACCTTACGTCCTGTTTGGGTACGTGCAATGTGTATCACTAAGTGCACACACTGAGATACGAGCAGCGGAATATCACGAGGTGCCTGAGGATGCATTGATATAAGAAGCTCAAGCTTGCTGAGGCCTGCCGCGGCATCGTTCGCATGCAGAGTCGCAGCTCCGCCTTCATGGCCTGAGTTCCAGGCCATCAGCAGATCCAGCGCCTCCGGCCCGCGGACTTCTCCGACAAGGATGCGATCCGGACGCATTCTGAGCGTCGTCTTCAGCAAATCGGTCATACTAACCTCGTAAGACGTATGAAACTGCACGTAATTCGGGGCAGTGCACTGGATTTCGCCGGTGTCCTCGATGATGACGATGCGCTCCTTATTGTTAATGTCCGTCATCTTGCTGATAACAGCATTGACAAGAGTAGTCTTGCCTGAGCCGGTTCCGCCGACAACAAGAATGTTGCGGTGATTGCGTACGGCATCGATTATTACGTCGTACTGGTGCTCGGATATGATGCTGCTGTCGCGGTACTGCTCAAGACTGAAGACGCTGATAGCCTTCTTTCGGATAGAAAAAGTAGGAGCCGGCACAATCGGCGGAATCTGGCCTGCAAAGCGGCTGCCGTCAATCGGCAGCTCGCATTCCAGAATCGGCTTGGTAGCCGACACTTCAAGGTGATGGTAACCGGCAATAGTAGTCAGAATGCCCATTGCCTGGGCAGGAGCCACATGACATGAAGCCTTCGGAGACTCGCCAAGGCGTTCAACCCAGACCTGGCCGTCAGCGTTCAGCATGATCTCGACAACCTTGGGATCATGCAGATAGCGCATCAGCTCAGGTCCCATGTCATTCTCAAGCTTCTGGATCTGACGGGACTGAACTGTAATCATGACTTGCTCAGCGTCTGAATCTGAAAGAGTTGAAGAGGTTTCTTGCCTGAACATATGACTCGCGGAACTCGCTGTCATGGTTCACGAGCCAGTAAATCTCATCAACCAGAGTCATAAGATCATCAGGATAAAGGAAGACTTGGGCATCTGTCAGATGCCATTTCCACTTGAATGTTTCGTAAGTCATAGCTACCCCACTATGCTAAAATCAGAAAC